>CABSYH010000171.1:0-4463 GCA_902481965.1 uncultured Collinsella sp. | reverse complement strand
CCTCTCTATTCGTCGGCAGCGTCAGATGTGTATAAGAGACAGGCCCTTGCCACCATTCAGCGCGACTCCCAGGAATGGCAGATACACCTGTTTGTCTGTAGCTACGAAGGCGAGGCCGGCCTCAAGCATTCGCTCGACCCTGTAGCCCGTCGCGCTCTCGAGAGCGAAAGCCACGGGAATCCTCAGAGCTATCTCAAGCGTGTTGCGGTGTTTCGCCATGGTCTTCACCGTCGCACTCTCGATGGGGGAAGCCATCACGAACGGCACGCCGAAGGCGGTCCACCGCTCAAGGGAGTACAACCCCCTCAGATACAGGGGAAGCCCCGAGACGTCAACGGGCTCACGCTCAACCCTCGTATGCAGCATCTTCTCAACGAATTCCCGCATGTCTCGCCTCCTTTGTAACATGCTATTTTGAAATGTAACATTATTAATGTTACACGGCAAACTATTTAGTTACATTTATAGATGTCCTGTGAATGCTTCCGTTTCAAAGCCGGCAAAACCCAAAGCGAGCGCAAGCGGCGTGTTCTCCACACTTGCCAAGACCGCCGGCAGCTACGGGATTGCCATCTTGCTCTTTTAATACAGGTATCGCTCTGACGATAGTTTGCTATACTACCGCAAGAGCGATACCTGTTAGGAGGCTCGCGTGGAACTGTGGCATGGTTCTCAGAAAATCATTGAGACTCCCCAGCTTGGCCTGGGGAAAGTCCATAACGACTATGGACAGGGATTCTATTGCACAGAGAGCCTCGACCTTGCAAGGGAATGGGCATGCTCGCGTGATGCCGATGGCTTTGCGAATCGATATGAACTCGATATAGCCAATCTCAAAATTCTCGACCTACTATCGCCGCAATAGTGCGTCCTGCATTGGATAGCGTTGCTCGTTAAGCATCGTTCTTTTCGCAAAGATACCGCCATTGCCGCAGGGGCGTGCGAATATCTCCACGATCACTTTCTACCTGACACGAGCGCTTGCGACGTAATAAGGGGATGGCGTGCGGACAACTCGTACTTTAGCTATGCCAGAGCTTTTGTGAACAATACGATTACCGTCGAGCAGTTGGGTCGATCAATGAGGCTCGGCAACCTGGGAGAGCAGATTGTGCTCAAAAGCGAACGCGCTTTCAGGAACATTCGTTTTGCTGGATTTGAACGTGCGCCGCAAGCTCTGTATGGTCCATTGGCCAAGGAGCGAGATGAAGCTGCAAGGGCGCAATATCGGGAGCTACTTGCCGAAAATCCATTTGAGGGAATCCGTATCGTCGATATCATTCGAGAAGGGATGACGGGCGATGACCCACGCCTACAGTGAGATGTATCTCGAGGATGCCATGAGAACGCTGGGCGAGGCGGTCGATTTTGCCCTCTGTGACCAAGGGCTGACTCCAGCCGAGTTGACGGCGATCCTGTCGAACGCTTTAGAGATGAAACAGTTTGAGCGCGGTATGCCTCGCGTCGTCTGCGGCATGGCGGGCGACGAGCTCGCGCGCGATATTATTGCCCATGCGGGACTGACCCCCGTCGAATGCAGGAAGACCTATCCGTTCGACCGCTCGCCTCAGTATTGGGCTGGCTGGGTTTTGGCCTATGCGCAATGGATGTGCAGCCTGGGCTTTAATGAGCTACTCGAGGTCGCCCCGCTCGATTGGATCATCGGCTCGTACCATCCGCTTCACGAGGCCTCCGAAGACAAATTCGCCCAGATTGTCATTGATAAATGGAACAACGCCCAGGCAGACAAAAAGGGTCTCAAGGCGGCACGAAAGTCAGCCGGACTAACGCAAAAACAGCTCGCCGCCCAATCGGGGGTTAAGCTTCGCGCCATACAACTCTACGAGCAGAACCAACTCGACCTACGCCGCGCCTCGGTTTCCTCGGCATTGGCGCTTGCAGACACCCTAAACTGCACCATCGAAGACCTCGTCTGGCAACCGATTGCTCTGGAGTACGACTCGCGGGCTATTTCGTCTGTAAAGCTATAGAGGAGTCAGACATGCCTTGGAGCTATGTTCAACAAGATGACGGCGCTGATTGCGTTGCTCAAGAAGATCATTCAACTGCGCACGTGGCAAATTCAGCATCACTGATTTTGCTCGACGGCGCCACGTCAATCGATGAAGCTGTTCGGCTGACCATTGTGGGCATGCCCAACGCGCTCAGACTCTTGGAGAACTCATGACGGCGGTCGCGCCGCGCCGGGCACTTCCGTTCGCGCCGCTCGTGCTCGATGATGCCGGTTCGCTCAAGGCCATGGCAGCGGCCGTGATGCGTCTGCACAGCACACTGATGACGGTCGGGCGCTGCTATACAACCGACGCCACAGGCGGCCGGGCCGCGCTTGAGCTTGGACGCGTCGAGTCCGTGCTTGCGGGTGCATTCTGCACGATATTCGGTCAATCGCCTGCCGACCGCTTCGCAGACATCTTTGGCCAGGTCACCTACGTGGCCGAGCACATGGTCAAGGACCACATCTTTGAGGACGGCAACAAACGCACCAGCCTTGTCTTTGCGTTGTCCGTCTTAAGGTTTGCAGGCACTCCGGTCGTGTTGTCCGACAGCCCCGAGCTCAAAGACAACCAGTACTACGCCTGGATCCAGGACCTCGTTTCTAGTCGCCGCACGACCAGCGAGCTCGCCGAAGAGCTGCGCCGCGGTTGTGTTGTAGGCTCGGGCGACCCGTCGCGCGTATAGAATCTAAGCATCCGCACGCCAGCTATGAAATGGATTGGACACCACATGGATATCCCCAGCACCCTGTGCAGCAATGTGTACGAGTTTGCGTTTTGCCCCGAGCCCTGTTACGACCGCCTGGTCGACCTCGCTGATCCCGAGGACTGGGGTCCCTGCAACCGCATCCTCAAAAACTACTTGTCGTTTTTGTTTAGCCGCGCGGTGTTTTTGACCGAGCGCGACGTGGACCAGACCGCACCGTCCAACCTGCCGCTGGTGTTCGACGACGACCGCTGCCTGTTCAACACCGGCCTGTACACACGCCGCTACGAGACCATCTACGGTCTGTTTGAGCCCAACACCAAGCCCGATGCGCGCCAGCGCTGGTTTTTGAAGGGCTTCTTTAAGGAAAGCGACCCCATGCTGGTCTCGTTTGAGTACCTGCCGTGCCGCGTGCGCTTTGCTGAGGATCCTTCCGAGCTGGTCTTTGACTACCGCCTGCCCATCCGCTCCAACATCGACCATATTCTGGGCGACGAGGAGAACCTGACGCGCATCCCCGCCAGCCTGATGGGGGAGGACAACTCGCTGCTGCTGCGCCGCGCCTTTGAGGGCGCCGTTGTCGAGGCCGCCCGCCGCGCCGCCGCCAACTACACGCTCGCGGTGCCGCAGTTTTATGGCGGCCGGATCCAGCTGCTGCTGCCGCTGTGCCTGACCGGCGACAAGCCCGAGCTGGCGCTGACTATCCAGCGCGAGGACGGCTTCTACGCCGCGCGCACCTGTCTCACGCTCGACATGGCCTACAACAACGCGCGACTTATCTGCCGCCCCGAGACATCGTGGATCAAGCGATAGAGGCCGGTTTAGTTGGTGGTTTGTCGGCTGCTTTACGTGCGATAGCGCGGTTTGCGCCCACGAAATTAAAATCGGGGGCAAAAAGTTCTTGGTAAACCACGCGCGGCTATGATAGTATCTCTTTTGCCGAAAGGCGACGGGCGATTGGCTCAGGGGTAGAGCATATCCTTCACACGGATGGGGTCACAAGTTCGAATCTTGTATCGCCCACCATCTAAAGCACAGGTCAGAGGTGTTAAGTCTCTGGCCTTTTTCTTTTTTACCAACGGTGACACCAAAAGTAACACGAATAGTAAATCGAAGTCGTCTAAGACGTCATTTTTAATCGCTTCCTTTTTGCTGACGCCATTGCACGTTCTGCATAAAACGCATGCGTATTTTCATTGAATTCCCCATGTAATCCAAGCGCAAATGTGGAGACAGGGACCAGATGCCCAGAGCACCTTCCAGCGGATTTCTATCACACGACGGTTTTTCGGCAGAACTCGTCAAGCTATTGGTTTGCTTCCGGTACTTACCCGCATGATGCCCCGGTAGATAATCGGCCATGCCCGCAATTCGCATGGCCTACGGCCGATACCAGGGGAGGCGCATATGGACGAAATCGTCTGCGCAAACACCGCATTCCGCTACTGGCGCTGCCCACCGCAGGTGCGCGATCTCTACCCACGCCTACCCAACTCCGAAGACGGCTGGCGAGCTCTATCCCAAGCCCCTTTCGTAACCGACGTCCTTAAGACGCCAGTCATCACAGCAGCATCAACACGAAGCAACCTGCATTCTGAGACAAGACGGACCATCCGATGGAACAGCGCCTATACAGAGAAGGTTTCCATCGACACGGGTATGGGCTTTAGCGTCACAGATCCTCTTCATGTTAGCGTCGGATTATTTTAGCCAAATATAGTCGGCCGAGATTGACCAATCCC
>CABSYH010000170.1:0-4492 GCA_902481965.1 uncultured Collinsella sp. | reverse complement strand
GTCCCAGGGCTATATTGGTTATCACCTGCAGCAGGGCATCGGCCGCGAGATGCACAAGCGCTATAAGCGTTGGCACGCCGCCACCGTCGTCACCCAGATCGAGTGCGACCCGGATGATCCCGCGTTCAAGAACCCGACCAAGCCGATCGGCCCCTTCTACACCGAGGAGCAGGCCAAGGAGTTCATGGCCGAGGATCCCTCCAAGGTCTTCGTCGAGGATTCCGGCCGCGGCTGGCGTCGCGTCGTCGCCTCCCCCGATCCCAAGAAGATCGTCGAGGCTGACTCCATCCTCAACCTGCTCGACAACGAGTTCATCGTCATCGCCTGCGGTGGCGGCGGCATCCCCGTCGTTCGCGACTACGAGAACAAGGGCTGCTACAAGGGCGTTCCCGCCGTCATCGACAAGGACCTGGGCGGCGAGCTGCTGGCCGAGGACTGCGACGCCGACGTTCTGTTCCTGCTGACCGCCGTTGAGCATGTCGCCATCAACTTTGGCAAGCCCAACCAGGAGGAGCTCGAGGACCTCACCGCCGACGAGGCCGAGCGCCTGGCCGACGAGGGCCAGTTCGGCAAGGGTTCCATGGAGCCCAAGGTCCGCGCTGCCATCAAGTTCGCCCGTTCCCGCAAGGGCCGCACCTGCATCATCGGCGCTCTGGACAAGGCCGCCGAGACCATGGCCGGCCTCTCCGGTACCCGCATCCACGAGTAGTCTCTACTCTGTTGCCTCTCTCGTGGGCGCCAGGCAAAGCGCCCACAAACTAGCCTCTCTTCATGAGCCCCGCAGTCCGCTCCGACTGCGGGGCTTTTGCTATTCACCTAGTCATTGGGGACGTTCTTAAATGACTAGTAGTAGGCCCACATGGCTTCGATTTCGTTGAGGACTTCTACGACGCCCCAGCGGCGGGCGCTGCGGCTTTGCGAGTTGGGGTCGTAGACACCGATCTGGTCGGCGTCGTCAATCCCGTAGAGCACGATGTAATGACCAACGTTGGTAAACGTGCCGGGACGCACGGCGGCGATTACGGGAGCACCCGAGCGCAAGGCCTGGGCCATCGAGTCTCGATCGTTGTAGAGTTGCGTCCCGTTAAGCCCCAGCTGCCATGCGCCGCTCGTCATAAACGACCACTCGGTGGCTCCGGTGGGTGCATAGTTGCCCGCCTCGGAAAGAGCGCACATATCGACAGGCGTCATATCGGTGTGGCCGGTCTTATAGATGTAGACCATGGTAAGACAGGTGGGGCCGCAGGCATTTTGACGGATGGTACCGCCGGCGTAGGGCAGCTCCGACCATGCCGGATCGATCTGATAGATATGGGGCATGGTGCCGGCTTGCCACTGCGAGCGCGGGGTCGAAAACGCAAACGAGTAGCCGGGCGCAACCGGGGCCTTGAGCAGCTTGTCCTCGGCGGCGGGCTCCAGGCCGGCAGAGCCATGCGAGGCGCACGACCCCAGATACACAAAGGCCAGACATGCCATGATGGAGCACAGGGCAAGACAGAGACGATGAATCCGCGGATTGACGGCCCTGACACGTCCCATCGGCCGTGGCTGCTTTGCGCTGCGTCCGCCGCGGGGCTTCGAAAAGAAACGGCTGATGTGATTGTCAGACTTTCGTCGATCGTTTTTCTGCTGCCGAGGCACTTCGGTCCGGCGTTGACGGGTGCCCGAGTATGGGCAATCGGCCTGACGCGCGCTGACATTCTGCGGCATAGGCGACGAGGGGCGATCCTGCGGACGCTGCGGGTTCTGCGGCCCGTCGTTGTCAGATACACTCCTAGATGTTGGCGTGGTACGCCCGGCAAGGCGAACGTTTCGCTGCCGTTCGCCGTCGTTGTATCCGTATGCCATTTGTACCGCCTCGTCTCATGTATAACCCGTCCATCCTACAAAAAAGACGTGCAGCAAATGAGGACATACGCCAAAACCTCGGTAAGCGGCATGGGCGGGAGCAAGCCTGGCGCCATAAAGCGACACCCTCCGTGAGCAATCGAATCGCGTCATCAAAACGGACGCTCGCAACGAGTGGCGCCCCTCGCCGTTCGTCCCAAAAACGGCGCCGTTCGTTTTGCGGTTCTGCCTTCGGTCGAGCCACAAGCGGCGTTGCTGCGCCAAGGCCGTATCTTAAAGCCACGAAATAAAAGCGCGCGGCAAAACGGACCGCGCAAGGGGTGACGCCAAGGGGCGTCAAAAAGGAAAGGAGGGGAACAATGGCGGACAAGAACGCAGAAGTTGCAGTCGAGGATAACGGCGGCATGAAGAAAACGCTTTCGCTCTGGAACTTCTTCACCATCGGTTTCGGTGCCATCATCGGTACCGGTTGGGTTCTGCAGGTCGGCGACTGGATGGTCGTGGGCGGCGGTCCCGTTCCCGCTATGATCGCATTCCTCTTGGGTGCAATCTTCCTCGTGCCCGTCGGAGCTGTTTTCGGTGAGCTCACGGCTGCTATTCCCATCTCGGGCGGCATTGTCGAGTATGTCGATCGTAGCTTTGGCCGCACGTTGAGCTACATCACCGGTTGGCTCCTGGCCCTGGGCAACGGTATCCTGTGCCCGTGGGAGGCCATCGCCATCTCGACCCTCGTGTCCGAGATGTTCGGCAGCCTGCCCGGTCTTGAGTGGCTGCGCGCCGTCAAGCTCTACACCATCCTGGGCGCCGACGTTTACCTGTTCCCGACGCTGATCGCGCTTGGCTTTGCAGTCTACGTCATCTTCCTCAACTTCCGCGGTGCCAGCTCGGCCGCCAAGCTTCAGGCCTTCCTGACCAAGGCCCTGCTCTGCGGCATGCTGCTCGCCATGGGCGTCTCGCTGTTCACCGGCTCGCCGGACAACGCCATGCCCGTGTTCTCCCAGGTCGCCGGCGCTGGCGGCGGCAAGGGCGCTACCGAGAGCACCAGCCTGTTCGCCGGCATCGTGTCGGTCCTGGTTCTGACCCCGTTCTTCTACGCCGGTTTCGACACCATTCCCCAGCAGGCTGAGGAAGCAGCCGAGGGCCTCAACTGGAACAAGTTCGGCAAGATCATCTCCCTGGCCCTGCTGGCCGCCGGCGGCTTCTACATGGTTTGCATCTACTCGTTCGGCACCATCCTCGACTGGCATGAGTTTGTTAAGAGCCCGGTTCCCGCGCTTGCCTGCCTCAAGGGCATCAACATGCTCCTGTACCTGGCCATGCTCGTCATCGCCACGCTTGGACCCATGGGCCCGATGAACTCCTTCTACGGCGCCACGAGCCGCATCATGCTCGCCATGGGCCGCAAGGGCCAGCTGCCCGAGAAATTCGCCGAGGTCGACCCCAAGTCCGGCGCTCCCAAGCTCGCCTGCGTCGTTCTGGGCGTCATCACCGTCATCGGTCCGTTCCTGGGCAAGAACATGCTCATCCCCCTGACCAACGTGTCGGCCCTCGCCTTCATCTTCTCCTGCGGCATGGTCGCCCTCGCCTGCCTGCGCATGCGCTTCACCGAGCCCGACCTGCCTCGTCCCTACGAGGTGCCCGGCGGCAAGTTTGGCATCGGCCTCGCTATCGCTGCCTGCGCCATTATCATCGGCCTGCTCGTGATTCCGTTCTCTCCCGCCTCCCTCAACATGGTGGAGTGGAGCATCGTGATCGGCTGGTCGGCTATTGGCCTGGCTCTCATGGCTTTCACCAATTCCCGCAAAAAGTAACGCCTAGCCGGGGCGGATCGGGTGCGCGGGCCTCTCTCTCCCGCGCACCGAACCCGGCGCCACTTGGGTAGCTTTGTGAGGTCTTAATCCAACACGGCCTCGCCCACTATATGGATCCATAAGGAGGAACCATGTCCACTAAGTATGCAATCGTTGGCGGCAAGCTCATCGACGGTACCGGTGCCGAGCCGGTCGAGAACTCCCTCGTTCTCGTCGACGACAACGGCAAGATCGAGTATGCCGGCGTTATGCAGGACCTTCCCGAGGGCGTTGAGGTCATCGACGCCGCCGGCAAGACCGTCCTTCCCGGCCTGATCGACACTCACCTGCACTTCTCGGGCAACCTGACCGACGATGACACCGATTGGGTCATGCAGCCGCTCCTCGAGAAGCAGGCCGTCGCCGTCAAGCAGGCCTACGACTGCCTCACCCACGGCCTCACCACCGTCTGCGAGATCGGCCGCTTTGGTATCCAGATCCGTGACTGCATCGACAAGGGCGTCTTTAAGGGCCCGCGCGTTCTGGCCACCGGTCTGGGCTTCTGCCGCGTTGCCGGTCACGGTGACTCCCACCACTGCACCCAGGAGCTCAACAAGGAATCCCATCCCTGGGGCGACCAGGTCGACGGTCCTTGGGATCTGCGCAAGGCCGTCCGTCGTCGCCTGCGCGAGAACCCCGATGCCATCAAGATCTGGGCTACCGGTGGCGGCATCTGGCGCTGGGACTCCGGTCGCGACCAGCACTATTGCTCCGAGGAGATTCAGGCCGTGGTCGAAGAGGCCAAGATCTGTCTCTTATACACATCTCCGAGCCCACGAGACGTAGAGGAATCT
>CABSYH010000169.1:0-4492 GCA_902481965.1 uncultured Collinsella sp. | reverse complement strand
GGAGATGTGTATAAGAGACAGTGCCGACATCGAGCTCGCCGGTGACGCTGCCGGCTTCTCGGTGAAGCTTGCCGAGGACGCCGAGTCCGGTCTTGCCTATGAGTTCCGCGCCAACCTGCGTGAGGGCAAGCTCGAGTTTACGGCGGCCCCCCAGTATCCGTGGTTCCAGGTCAACAACATGGGCCTCGAGCGTCCGTTGTTCTTTAAGGGCGAGGGCACTCATCATGTGCGCCTGGTCGTTGACGACGATATCGCGACCATCTTTGTCGATGATGTTGCGCTTAACGCGCGCTTCTGCAATAAGCAGGGCCAGGGTGTGGCACTGACGGTCACCGACGGTACGCTCAAGTGCGCAAATGCAACGATCGCGTCTCTGTAATGGCATCAAAACGTTTTATGATTTCGTAAGGGAATGGAGAGGAACATGGACTACAAAGTAGTGTCTCAGCAAGTCGTCGATAACGTCGGCGGTCTGGAGAACATCGAGGGCGCCACGCATTGCGTTACGCGTCTGCGTCTGGTGCTCAAGGATACGAGCAAGTACAACAAGGCCGAGCTCGAGAACATCGATGGCGTCAAGGGCGTGCTGTACAACAGCGGCCAGCTCATGATCATCTTCGGTACCGGTACCGTCAACAAGGTCTACGATGAGTTTATGGCTCTGACGGGCGTTAAGGAGATCAGCGCTTCCGAGGTCAAGGGCGCCGAGGCGGACAAGAAGGGCAAGTTCTTCTCGGTCCTCAAGGTATTCTCGGATATCTTTATCCCCATCATTCCCGCTTTCGTCGGCGCTGCTATCATCATCGGCCTTAAGTCGCTGATCGTTGCCAACGGCCTCTTTGGCATGGAGGGCAGCCTTGCCGACCACAGCGAGTTCCTCAAGAACCTCGCAAGCTTCTTTGCCATTATCGCCACCACGTTTGACTACCTGCCTGTCCTGGTTATGTACAGCGCGGTGAAGCGTTTTGGCGGTAACCCGATTCTGGGCATCCTCGTCGGTATCGTCATGGTTCACCCGAGCCTTATGAACCGCAACACGTTCGTTATGGATCCGACGGGTGCTGAGTACTGGAACTTTGGTCCGCTCTCCATCCCCATGGTTGCTTTCCAGGGCGGCGTGTTCCCTGCAATCCTGACTGCCTGGTTTATGGCCAAGGTCGAGAAGATTGCCCAGAAGTACATCCCCGAGGTCGTTTCGTTCGTCTTTGTCCCGACCGTTACCCTGATTCTTGCTAACGTCGCCCTGTTCACCGTGTTCGGCCCGCTCGGCAACCTGATCGGCAACGTCCTCGCCGGCGTAATCGATATCCTGTACAACAGGATGGGCGTCTTCGGTGCCTTTGTCTTTGCCGCATTCCTGCAGCCGCTCGTCGTTACCGGTACGCATCAGTTCATCCAGGGTATCGAGGCAAACCTCGTCGCCACGACTGGCTTCAACTACATCCAGGCCATCTGGTCGGTTTCCATCATCGCCCAGGGCGGCGGCGCCATCGGCATGTACCTCATTCACAAGAAGCATTCCAAAGAGCGCAACATCTGCATGTCGTCCTTTATCCCGACGCTGGTCGGTATCTCCGAGCCCGCAATCTTTGCTGCAAACATGCGCTACTCGATCATCCCGTTCATCTGCGCTTGCATCGGTGCAGGCTGCGGCGGTGCCTTCGTGAAGCTCTTTGAGGTGCGCGCCATCGGTCAGGGTCTGACCGGCGTGCTTGGCCTGCTCATCGTCACGCCCGAGACGCTCGTGTGGTATGTGGCTGGCAATCTCATCGCCTTTATCGTGCCGATCGTCTTGATCTTTGCCTACAACAAGGCAAAGGGCGTGCCGACCACTGATGAAGAGGGCGCTGGTGCTGGCTTTGATGTCAGCTTCTAGTTGAGCCGTTCAGCGTAATCTGAGGATAAGTCCATTTGGGGAAGGGCGTTCGACTCGTGTGAGTCGAGCGTCCTTCCCCATAGACGAGAAAGTCAACGGCGATGTTTAATCAAAAAAATAAGGTGACACGCGCGGACTATGAGCAGTGGCGTGCCGGACAGGATGAGACGGCGGGTCGCATCGCGTCCGACCCCGATAGGCTCCTGTTCCATGTGGAGCCTGAGCTTGGCTGGCTCAACGACCCCAACGGTTTGGTGCAGATCGGTGATACGTATCACATCTATCACCAATACGATCCATTCGATGCTGCGCATGGCGGTCCAGTGCTTTGGAATCATCTGACAACAAAGGATTTTGTGACGTACGAGAATCGCGGCCCTGTGCTGTTCCCCGATTCCGATTTGGATTCGAGCGGAGCGTATTCTGGTTCTGCCTTTGTACACGACGGCAAGATTCACTACTTCTATACCGGCAACGTCAAGCATTTTGACCGCGATGATTACGACTACGTGTTGACGGGCCGTGAGCAAAACCAGATTCATGTGGTTGCCGAGAACCCCGACGAATTGGGCGAGAAGCGCATAGCTGTTGGGCCGGTCGATTACCCCGACGATATCGGTACGCACGTGCGTGATCCCAAAATCCTTGAACACGATGGTATCTACTACATGGTTCTGGGCGCTCGTACGAAAGACGACCGCGGCTGCGTGCTTGTCTATACCTCGAGCAATCTAGAGGACTGGAGCTATGCGACGCGCATTGAGTTGGGCGAGAAGTTTGGCTTTATGTGGGAGTGCCCCGATCTGTTTGAGCTCGATGGTGAGCTTATTCTCGTTTGCTGTCCGCAGGGTGTGTCCGCCGATGGATGGCGTTACCGCAATCCGCACCAGTGCGTGTGGTTTCCCATCGAGGCCGATTGGGGGGCGCCGAGTTTTAAGATCGCCGGGCAGGGCATGCCCCCGATGGTCGATGCCGGCTTTGATTTCTACGCACCGCAGTCTTTTGAGGATGCTGCGGGTCGGCGTTTGATGATCGGGTGGTCGGGTTGCCCCGATGCGACGGCAAAAAGCCCGACGGTGGCACGCGGGTGGCAGTGCGCGTTGACGGTGCCGAGAAAACTGAGCATGCGCGATGGTAAGCTCTGTCAGCAGCCGGTGCACGAGATTGAGAGGATGCGCGGCGACTGCGTTTGCGCGACAGGCGGTGAAACCGTTGAGGAGCCGGGCCGCCTGTTTGATCTTGTGGTTTCCTGTGAGGGCGCCCAGGTGATCGAGCTCGAAATCCGCAAGGGTGTCTTTGTGCGCTATGCAGACGGGATGCTTACCCTCGACATGGGTGACGAAGGCTATGGGCGCGACCAGAGGTCGATCGAGCTCAGCGAGCTTCGCGACCTGCGCGTGCTTTCGGACACTACGATGGTCGAGATTTTTGCAAATGGCGGCGAGGCGGCACTTACGAGCCGTACCTATTCGCCGGCGGTTCCGGCGATGGAGCTGCACGCCGAGGGTGCGGCATCGATGAATTTCTACCGCCTCGTGCATTAACCGTGCGTGGAGCACGATTGGATTTGCTGGACGGAATGTGTCGCAGTTGTCGCGGCCAACTACCGCTTACCGCATATAGCGACCGTTTGCGGAATAAGTAACCCTCCTTAATAAACCGTGTGGAATCCTAGATAAGCACGGAGTTTTCCAGGGAGACGCTGTCCTTTGTTGTGTGCAAGGGGCGGCGTCTCTTTGGCGCTTGGACGCCGTTGTGCAACAGTGCGGCGGCGCGTGCCATGTATTGAAAAGCCAATGTCGAGATGGGTCGTGATAATAATGGGCAAGTACGTAATCGTGGTTGAGTCTGGGTCGGATGTGACGCCGGAGCTCTGCGAGCGCTACGGCATCGTGCGCGTGCCCATGCATGTCACGATTGGTGACGAGACCGTCGAGGACGGCTCGATCGATCCGCTCGAGATTTATTCGCGCTGCAACGAGTTTGGCGTGATGCCCAAGACCAGCGGCTGCGCGCCTGCGGATTTTGCTCACGTGTACGACCGCATTCACGCTGAGCAGCCCGATGCGACTATTCTGCATCTCGCGTATTCCGAGGCCACGACCTGCTCGCATCAATCATCGAAGATCGCCGCCAAGGGTCGCGACTACGTGTTCTCTATGGACACGCGCTTTGTCTCGGTAGGCCAGTCGCTCGTTGTCGTCGAGACCGCCAAATACATCGAGGCTCACCCCGATGCCACCGTCGACGAGATCTTTGCATTTACGAATTCCGTCATGGACCGCGTGCTGCTGGGCTTTGTTCCTACCGATCTTGCCTTTCTTAAGGCGGGCGGTCGCTTGTCCAACGTCGCATTCCTTGGCGCCCATCTGCTCAAGATTAAGCCCTGCATTGAGGTGACGGGCGGCAAGTTCGTGGCGACCAAGAAGTTCCGCGGCTCTATGCTCAAGTGCGCCCGCGCCTTTATTGACCACATGGTTGCGAAGGGCGAGATTGACTACTCGCACATTGGCCTGGCGTATTCGGTGGGCCTTTCCCAGGAGCTGCGCGATGACATGGAGGTCTATGCGCATGATCTGGGCTTTAAGGACGTTACCTGGACTCAGGTCGGCGGCG
>CABSYH010000168.1:0-4509 GCA_902481965.1 uncultured Collinsella sp. | reverse complement strand
CCTCTCTATTCGTCGGCAGCGTCAGATGTGTATAAGAGACAGGAGCAGGACTGTAGAGCAGCAAATTAAACTCCGCGCCGGGCGCCACTCAGCCGGGAGACAACGTGCTCGGAACCTTAAATAGCCTCCTCTCCAAACGGGCACGTTGAATGCACGGTACAATTGCTTCGGACTTTTCTTTTATTTAATAGTGGGGTTAATTCATGGCAGAATCTCGTGCGGAGCGTAAGGCTCGTCGTGCTTTGATCGAGGCGGCTGAGGGGTCAGAGGAGAAAAAATCTTCTAAGAAATCCAAGTCGTCTCAGGACGCGAAGGGTAAGTCGGCCAAGGGCAAGGCTAAGGCCAAGCGTCCCGGCTCTCGTCGGAACGAGGATAAGGCATCTCAGACTCGCTCCAAGCACTCGCATAAAGATCGGGTTTCGTCTGCGCGTAAGGCCGTGGACCCCAAGTCTCCCTGTTCGATCATGAAATCTTGCGGTGGGTGCACGGCGCTCAATCGTCCTTATAAAAAGCAGTTGGCGGCTAAGCAGGCTGCTATGGAGGAGCTGTTTGCCGAGCTTTGTGAGCGCGAGAGCATTGCTGTCGATCCTATTCGCGGTATGGGCGTCACCCTTGGCGACCCGGGTAAATATCCTGCGCCGCGTGGCTTTCGTCATAAGGCTGCCACTCCCTTTGCTCCCGGTAAGGAGGGCGCTGTCCGTTGCGGTTTCTTTGAGCGCGGCACACACAAGATCGTTGCCGTACCCGAATGCCCCGTCGAGGCGTCGGGCGCTCGTCAGATTCTCAACGGCATCGCACGCGAAGCTGAGCGGTTGCATATTCCCGCCTTTAACGAGGACAAGCATCTTGGTTTGCTTCGCTATGCCGTCATCCGCTGCGGTTGGCGTACCGACCAGGTCATGGTTACGCTCGTGACCGCCCAGCGTGACTTACCGCATGCACAGGAGTTCTTTGAGGCCGTCGCGGCGCTCGATCCGCATATCGTCACCGTTGCCCAAAATATCAATGGACGTCCCGGTAACGCCATCTTGGGTGAGGAGACTCGTATCGTCTATGGCGCCGAATGCATGCGCGACCAGCTGCTCGGCTGCGAATTCGACATCTCCCCCACCGCGTTTTATCAGACCAACCCGCAACAGACCGAGCTGCTCTATCAGCTCGCTATCGACGGCATGGATTTGCACCAGGGCGATGTGCTCATGGATGCCTACTGTGGCAGCGGTACCATCGGTCTTTGCGCAGCTAAAGATGCCCAGAACAAGGGTATCGGCATTATGCTGCTCGGCGTGGAGCGCAACCCGGCGGGCATTGCCGACGCACGCCGCAATGCCGAGCTCAACGGCCTCACCCGCAGCGCTTGGTTTATGGTCGACGACGCCACCGATTACATCCTGGATGCCGCCGATAACAACGAGCGGGTCGATGTCCTTTCCATCGATCCGCCGCGCGCCGGCTCTACCCCCGAGTTCCTCGAAGCTGCCTGCGCGCTTAAGCCGCGCCGCATCACCTATATCAGCTGCAACCCCGTGACTCAAGAGCGCGACCTGCATCAGCTCCTCGACGGAGGCTATCGCCTGCTCAAGATCACGCCCGTCGACATGTTCCCTCACACCGACCACACCGAAACCGTAGCGGTCCTCGAACGCCGCTAACCAACCTCAGTAGATTTTTGGGACAAGAAAGGGGGCGACCCGCCTGGGCCGCCCCCTTCGCTTGGTTTATAAACTCCGCTACATCCCATTGCGCAGATCGCACACGCCGGCTGCCGCCATCTCGCGCAGCAGCGTCTCGCGGTCGCGCGTCACGATCAAATCCAGCGGGAAGTGAATCTCGTCGAGCATCTTGCGCGCGTGATCGAGCTTGCCAATGGCCATGCCAATGTGGGCATCGGTTGACACGCCAATGCCCACGCCCAGCTCGGCGCAGCGCTCGGCGATCTTGCGGCATACGGCCCAATGCTCAGTGTCAACACCGTGTTCAAGACTATGGTTGTTGATCTCGATAATCTTGTGCTTGGCCTTAGCCGCCAACAGCACCTCGTCGATATCGAACGGCACACCCGAACGCCCCGTGTGACCCAGCATGAACACCTTGGGGTGCTCCAGGGCATTGATATACATCTCGGTCGTCTGGGCCAGCGTCGCGCCCTCAGCAATCTGCGGATTATGCACGCTTGCAACCAAATAATCCAAATTACGCGTAACCAAATCGAACAGCGAATGCTGACGGCTGTACGAATCGCCGGCAATATCGAGCGTGACAGGAGTGTCCTCGCCAAACAGGCTTCCGTCCAGCGAAACGATATCGGCCTCGGCACCACGCAGCACCAGCACGCCGCTCCAAATGCGCGGCCAGATATCCTGGTTGATAAAGAACTGGTAACTGCGCAAGTCATTGGGGCAAGCCGTAACCATAGAGCTCAAATGGTCGGCAGATCCGAGCACCTGCAGACCACGCTCTGCCGCCCAGTACACATTCTCCTCAATGGTCGAATATGCATGCGCAGAGAACATCGTATGGGTATGAATGTCACAAGAAAGCAGGTAGGGCATCAGGTCTCCTTATCTGGCACGGCCGTCGCTTATATTCATTGTACGCATAGCCTCCGATAGTCGTAAAACCACTCCATCCCAAAGACACAACGTCCATGACAACGGGGTCCGGCTTAACACCAAACCCCGTTTCACGTAAAACATTGTAGGCAGAGCGCTTTACTTTTAACGATACTCGTCCGCCAACTGTTTCCAAGCGGGTAGCGAATTGACAATCGTTTCGTAACTCACGCAATAGCCCAGGCGGAACCAACCCGGCATACCAAAGCTGTCCGAGGGAACCGCAAGCAACTCATACTTCTTTGCGCGCTCGCAAAACGCATTCGCATCGGGCTCGAGTGCCTTCACCCACAGGTAGAAAGCACCGTCCGGCTCAACATAGGTATAGCCGTAGTCCGCCAAGGCATCGGTGAGCGCCGTGCGGTTGCGAGCATAGGCCTCGACATCACTCGGCTCATCGATGCAATCGATAATCACGCGCTGGAAGAGCGCCGGTGCACATACAAAACCCAGCGTACGGGCAGCACCCGCAACAGCCGGCATCAGACGCGCAACCTGCGGATTGGTGTTGGGAACCAAGATCCAGCCCACGCGCTCACCAGGCAGCGACAGCGACTTGGAATACGAGTAGCACACGATGGTGTGCTCGTAGATCGAGGGCACCCAAGGCACCTCGGCACCGTACACGATCTCGCGGTACGGCTCATCCGAGATGAGCATAATCGGATTCTCGGGATCGCGCTGAGCGTTGGCCTCGCGCAGAACATTGGCCAGTCGCGTCAGCGTGTCGTATGTATATACGGCACCGGTCGGATTGTTGGGAGAGTCGATGATGACGGCCGCCGTCTTATCGCTGATCGCCTTGAGCACGTTGTCCACGCTCAGCTGGAACGTATCTTCATCGGCGAGCGCCTCAACACACGTACAGCCGGCCTTCTCAATCCAAACGCGATACTCCGGAAAGTACGGGGCGATAACAATAACCTCGTCGCCCGGGTTCGTAACGGCGTTGAGCGTGCAGGTGAGCGAAGCCGCGGCACCCACCGTCATAAATACGTCTTTGCCCTCATAGCTCGTGCCAAAACGGCGGTTGAGCGATTCGGCCACAGCGGCACGACATTGCGGCAGGCCCGGTGCGGGCGTGTAGCCGTGCAGCTGATCGCTCGGCAGCTCCAGGGCCTTCTTAATGGACTCCGCCACAGCAGCGGGTGCCGGAACGCTCGGATTGCCCAGCGAAAAATCGAATACGTTTTCCGCACCGATCTGCGCCTTGCGCTCAAGGCCATAGCTAAAAATCTCACGGATGATGGAGCTTTCCGCGCCGCGAGCATACATAGTTTCGTTGATCATCTGTTCCCCTTTCGCATAGGCGCTATTGTACGCTTTAGCCGAGCAAAGTGCCGCAGCAATGTTAATTGGGGACAGACTTAAATGCGTGAAAACGCTCATTTAAGTCTGTCCCCAATCAACAGATGGCCCAATATCGCTCAAAAAAAGCCTCCGCAGGTTTCCCCGCGGAGGCTTTCGCCACAAAGACTATTTGTCGGCGTCGGTGTCGGCACCGGCATTGACGGCATGGTCATCGTCAGCACCATCGGATGCGGCTTCGGCATCCTCCTGCATGGCCGCCTGCGCAAAGGCCGCGGCATCAGCCGCCAGCTCCTCCTCGCTCATACGAGGCGCGCGCTTCTTGGTCGGCATGCCGGCCGCCTTGGCATTGCGCTCCTCCTTGGCCGCCAGGATATCACCCTCGCGCTCAAGGTAGGCATCCCACTCGTTGTCGAGCAGGGCGTTCACGGCGTCGCCTTCGACGGTCTCGCGCTCAAGCAGCACCTTCGCCATCAGATCGAGCTGATCGCGACGGGCGTCCAGGATCTCGACCGCACGACGATGGGCCTCACGCATAATGCTGTCTCTTATACACATCTCCGAGCCCACGAGACGTAGAGGAATCTCG
>CABSYH010000167.1:0-4537 GCA_902481965.1 uncultured Collinsella sp. | reverse complement strand
GAGATTCCTCTACGTCTCGTGGGCTCGGAGATGTGTATAAGAGACAGGATCTGAGAAGGGGGAGGCCTCGTGGCCTCCCCCTTTTTTGCGTTGTATACACGTTGTACTTTGGGACCTAGCTCCCCCGTATGTGCTCTTACTGTTTGGCTGTATTTTGAGTCCATCTAGTGTATTTGAGCGATAATTACTCGCATTGGCGTTAGGGAGGGCTTGATGTTTACCGTATTTGTCTTGGGCAATATTGCTTCGGGTAAGTCGACTGCCTGCCGCTATTTCGAATCTCGTGGCGCTATGCTTATCGATCTGGATGAGCTTGCAAAATCGCTGTATGTGCCGGGCTCTGATATCGTCAATACACTCGCGGATGAATTCGGTTGGGACATTTTGGATGAGGAAGGCGGCATTCGCCGCGGCATCCTCGCTTCTCGAGCTTTCGCTTCTCCTGATTCGGTCGCACGGCTCAATGACATCGTGCATCCCATTCTGATTGAACAGCTTTCGCTTAGGATTCTCGATCCGGTTTGTTGTACGGTTTCATCTCCCCGTTATCCTTTTGCGGTGGTCGAGGTTTCTGCTCCGACTGGTTTTGAGGATGCATTTGGCTTGGCTGATGAAATTTTGGTCATCAGCGCCCCTTTGTCAGTTCGTCGCGAGCGCGCTATTCAACGTGGCATGGAGCCATCTGATTTCGATGCCCGTTCTGCTTGCCAGCCCGAAGAGTCTGCGCTGTGCAATCTCGCTACAACTGTGATTGACAATGCGGCAGACGATAACTCGCTCTTTGAACAACTGGACGCATGGCTTTCGCGCCATGGGTTCGGGGATGTAGTGGAAAAGGAGGAGGCCGATGCCTAAGACACGTTTCCTTACGTGGTATCGCCTTATACCGCTGGCTGCCGTTTTTGCCTTCGGCCTTATCTCATTCGTTTACTCGTATGCTCCTGCCGCTTTCTTTAAGCCGCTGTATCCGATTGACTACGAGGCGTATGTAAAGCAATCCAGTATTTCGCATAATCTGGATCCGTATCTGGTGTGCGCTGTCATTAAGTCTGAATCGAATTGGGATTCCGAGGCCGAGTCGAATCAGGGTGCTCAGGGATTGATGCAGCTGATGCCCGAGACTGCCCAGGATATGATCGCCAAGGGCCTTGTCGACGGTGGCGAGTATTCGGCCGACAACCTTAACGATCCGGCTACGAATATCGAGTTTGGCTGTGCGTATCTTTCGTATCTTCTAGCGTATTTTAACGGGTCGACTGACAGTGCCATTGCCGCCTATAACGCCGGCATGGGCAATGTCGACGGATGGGCGCAGCAGAGTACGTCGCTTCATAATGCAATCACCTTTCCCGAGACGCAGGCGTATCTGATTCGTGTCAATAATGCCTGGGTTCGCTACAAGACTCTCTATCCCGATCGGTTCGTATAGGACTATGCCTGCCGCCTGCGTATACTGCAGATATATGAGTTAGGAGTATCCATGGCGGAATTTGAAGTAGAACGCGTTGGTGGTGAACTTAAGCGCTTTGGCGTTGAAGGCTCTGACGTGCCGTTTAAGGTCGTGTCTCCCTATGAGCCTGCCGGTTCCCAGCCTAAGGCCATTGAGTCGCTTGTGCAGGGCGTGAGGGACGGAGACCGCTATCAGGTTTTGCTGGGCGTGACTGGTTCGGGCAAGACCTTCACGATGGCAAAGACTATTGAGGCCCTGGGAAAGCCGACGCTGGTCATGGCTCCGAATAAAACGCTCGCCGCTCAGCTTGCGAGCGAGCTCAAAGAGTTCTTTCCCAACAACTCTGTGGTCTACTTCGTCTCGTACTACGACTACTATCAGCCCGAGGCGTATGTGCCGCAAAGCGATACATATATCGAGAAAGACTCCTCGATTAACGAAGAGGTTGAGATGCTGCGACATCAGGCGACCGCATCGCTACTCTCTCGACGCGATGTGATCGTTGTCGCATCGGTCTCGTGTATCTATGGCATTGGCTCTCCTGAGGACTATGCGGGTCTGGCTCCAAACGTCGACAAGAAGGTGCCGCTCGAGCGCGATGACTTTATCCATGCACTTATCGACATTCAATATGATCGCAATGACTATGACCTGGCACGCGGCACGTTCCGCGTGCGCGGCGATGTTGTCGACGTGTATCCGCCTTATGCCGAGCATCCGTTGCGGTTTGAGTTCTTTGGCGACGAGGTCGAGCTGATTGCCGAGATCGATGAGGTCACCGGTGAGATGCTTCGTGAGTACGAGGCCATCCCCGTATGGCCGGCATCGCACTACGTGACCGAGAAGCCGAAGGTCAAGGCGGCTCTGAAATCGATCAGCGAAGAGTGCGAGAAGCGCGTGGCGGAGCTCAAGGCGACCGACAAGTTGCTCGAGGCGCAGCGTCTGCAGCAGCGCACCGATTATGATCTTGAGATGCTCGAGACGATGGGCTTTTGCAACGGCATCGAGAACTACTCGCGTCATCTGGACGGTCGCAAGCCGGGTGAGCCGCCGTTTACCCTAATCGATTACTTTCCCAAGGATATGCTCTGCATCATCGATGAGAGCCATGTGACGGTGCCGCAGATTCGCGGCATGCACGAAGGTGACCGCTCGCGTAAGGTGACGCTGGTGGAACACGGTTTTCGCCTGCCCTCGGCGCTCGATAACCGCCCGCTTCGTTTCGATGAGTTTGAGGCAAGGATACCCCAGTTTATCTATGTTTCGGCCACGCCGGGCGATTACGAGCTGCGGGTGAGCCAAAACGACGTGGAGCAGATTATTCGTCCGACCGGTCTGCTCGATCCCAAGATCGATGTGCGTCCGGTTCGCGGTCAGATTGACGATCTTGAGGACGAGATTCGCGAGCGCGTTGCCCGCAAGGAGCGCGTGCTGGTGACCACGTTGACCAAGCGCATGGCCGAGGACCTGACCGACCATCTGCTTGATGCGGGCATTAAGGTCAATTACATGCATTCTGATACGGCGACAATGGACCGTGTCGAGATCCTGCGAACGCTGCGCGAGGGCAAGATCGATGTTCTCGTTGGCATCAACCTGCTTCGCGAGGGCTTGGATCTTCCCGAGGTCTCACTGGTGGCAATTCTCGATGCCGATAAGGAAGGCTTCTTGCGCAACCGCCGTTCGCTGATTCAGACGATTGGCCGCGCGGCCCGTAACGCCGATGGCGAAGTCATCATGTATGCGGACGTTGTGACCGATTCGATGAAAGAGGCCATCGAGGAGACGCAGCGCCGTCGCGAGATTCAGATGGCATATAACGAAGAGCATGGCATTGTGCCCAAGACAGTGCGCAAGGCCATCAACGACATCTCAAGTTTTATTGCCGAGGCCGAAAAAACCGTGGGTTCCAAGGGGCGCTCGAAGGGCGATTCTCTTGGTCATGGCGCATTCTATACGCCCGATGAGTCGGGCGAGGGCGGCGTGCCGGAAACGGTGGCGCCCGAGCAGACACTTGCGGAGCAGTTGGAAGAACTGCCGCATGACGAGCTTGTGCGGATCGTCGAAACCATGGAAGAGGATATGCGCAACGCTTCTGCCGCCATGGACTTTGAGGAGGCGGCGCGCCTGCGCGATGCCGTCGTTCAGATTCGGGCGATGCTCGAGGGCGCGTCTGAGGACGAGACGATCGAGCGCTTACGTTCGCAGGCCCGCAAGGGTTCCACGTTCGCATCGGGCAGAAAACGCCAGGGTGCACGGTTTAAGAAATAGCGAACAGGCCCCGAGTTCCCTGTGGAGCTCGGGGCCTGTGTCTTTTGCGCGCTGGAATTCGTGCGTTAGAGGTCCGCGATCAGGGCTTCGGCACAACGGATGCCGTCGGTGGCCGCGCTCATGATGCCGCCAGCATATCCAGCTCCCTCACCACAAGGGTAGAGGCCCGGGGTCGACACGGCATGGCACGTTCGGTCTCGGGTGACAGTGACAGGTGAGCTCGAACGAGTCTCCACGCCGGTAAGAACGGCATCGGGACGGTCGTAGCCTCGTAGCTTTTTTCCGAGTAGGGGAAGTCCCAGGCGGAGCGACTCGACGATATGCTGCGGCAGGGCTTCGTCAATTGCCGTCCAGGTCACACCGAGCGGATAGGTGGGCTTTACCTTTCCGGGCGCCTTGCTGGCGCGTCCTGCGAGGAAATCTCCGACGAGTTGTGCCGGTGCGTTCCAGTTGGAACCGCCCAGGCGATAGGCGGCCGCCTCGCAGGCGCGCTGGAGCTCGATGCCGGCGAGCGGGTCATCGTTGGGAAGGTCCTCAGGCGTGACGTTAACGAGCAGGGCGGCGTTTGCGTTGCGTCCGTCGCGGGCATTGAGGCTGGCGCCGTTGACGCACAGGTGGCCCTGCTCGGAAGAGGCGGCGACAACCTGCCCGCCGGGGCACATGCAAAACGAGAACACGCTGCGGCCGTTGGGAAGATGGGCGACGAGCTTGTAGGGGGCTGCTCCGAGGGCAGGATGTCCCGCCAAGGCTCCATATTGGGCTCGGTCGATGTCGCGCTGCGGATGCTCTGTCTCTTATACACATCTCCGAGCCCAC
>CABSYH010000166.1:0-4551 GCA_902481965.1 uncultured Collinsella sp. | reverse complement strand
AAGGCTGCGCCGACGTCACCATCATCCGTAGTTCCGTCGGTCCTACCATCGGCTCGCACGTGGGCCCCGGCATGGTGGCTTGCGCGTTTTGGGGCAAGAACCGCGCCGAGAAAGCCTCGCTTTCCGACCGCATCGCGCGCCGTGTGCGCGGTGAGTAGACAGGCGTTACGACCACAGGCGCCCCGCAGCCCAAACGCTGGCACCGAGTATTCACCCTGGTAACAACACCCAACCCAAAAGGAAAGGTTTCATGGCAAACAAGCTCTCTGTCGCATTTATCGGCACCGGAATCATGGGTGCCCCCATCGCCGGCCACATCCTGGATGCCGGCTATCCCGTCACGGTTAACAACCGCACCAAGTCCAAGGCGGCCGCGCTTATCGAGCGCGGTGCCGCCTGGGCCGATACGCCGGCCGATGCCGTGGCTAACGCCGATGTCGTCTTTACCATGGTGGGCTATCCCTCCGAGGTCGAGGAGCTCTACCTGGCGGGCGACGGCCTGCTCGCGTGCACTAAGCCCGGCGCGGTCCTGATCGACCTCACCACGAGCTCGCCCGAGCTGGCGCGCGACATTGCCGAGGCCGCCCAGGTTTCCGGTCGCATGGCGTTTGACTGCCCCGTCACCGGCGGCGAGTCGGGTGCTATTGCCGGCACGCTTACGGCTATCGTGGGCGCCACCGAGAACGACATCGCGCCGGTCCGCGACATCCTTGCCACCTTCGCGGCCAACATCTGCTGCTTCGACGGCGCCGGCAAGGGCCAGGCTGCCAAGCTCGCCAACCAGGTGTCGCTGGGCGCCTGCATGGTCGGTATGGCAGACGCCATGGCATTTGCCGAGCTGAGCGGCCTCGATCTGGAAAAGACCCGCCAGATGATCCTGGGCGGCACCGGCAAGTCCGGTGCTATGGAGAGCCTGGCGCCCAAGGCGCTCGACGGCGATTACAAGCCCGGCTTTATGGTCGAGCACTTCATCAAGGACCTGCGCTTGGCGCTCGCCTATGCCGACGATCGCGAGCTTGCGCTGCCCGGCGCCGACGTGGCCTTTACGCTCTACGACATGCTCGATGCCATCGGTGGTGCCAAGCTGGGCACCCAGGCCATCACGGTCCTCTATAAGGAGGAGGCCGACGCCATCGCCGCCGGTCTGGACTGGTCGCAGTATCGTCCTGAGGAGCATGGCGCTCACGAGGACGGCTGCGGTTGCGGCGAGCACGGCGACGACCATGAGTGCGGTTGCGGTCACCATCACGGCGAGGACCACGAGTGCTGCGGCGGCCACGGCCATGACGACGGCCATGAGTGCTGCTGCGGCCGCCATCACGGGGAGTAGCGCCCATGAGCTGGACGTTCGTGGTGCTTGCGCTGGTGCTCTTTCTCTTTGCGATCTACATTGGCTTTTTGTGCGGCCAGTGGGCGTGCGAAAAGCGCGTCATCACCAAGCGCGACTACTGGATTGCCAACTTTGCAGGTGCGGCGGCAGTCGTCCTGCTAACCTGGGTGTTTTCGCTGTTCCCGCTGGTGCAGTTTGCGCCGATCGGCTGGCTCGGCGGCTTTATCGCCGGCCTTAAGATGAGCTTTGGCGAGTCCGTCGGCCCGTGGCGCAAGCACGACGAGGTTTTTAACGTCAACAAAGCACACCGCGCCGCTGCCGACGCGGGCGACGCTGAGGAACGCCGCCGTGCGCGTCGCAATGGCGCGGCCGACCGACAGCTCATCTCGGTCACCGATGACAGCAAGGGTGCTGGCAAGCACGCTAAGAAATAGTAAGAAGAGGTAACTATGGCAGAAAACAAAGATGAACAGCTCACCGACGAGGAGCTGGCACAGCTTCAGCTGGCAGAGGAGAACGAGAACGCCGTCGACCGTCTGGTCAAGGAGCTCGGCTGCCCCACGCGCCGCATCCGCCAGTTTGCCGCCCGCGTGCTGCACCTGCTTGCCGAGCGCGATCCGCAGCGCGTCGTGCCCTGCGTGCCCGCGCTGATCGAGGCGCTCGACCGCCCCGAGGCGCAGACCCGCTGGGAGGCCCTCGATGCCCTGACGGCGCTCGCTACCACCTGCCCCGAGCAGCTGGGCGATGCCTTTGAGGGCGCCGAGACTGCACTGTTCGACGAGATCTCCTCCACGCTGCGCTATGCCGCCTTCCGCCTGCTGTGCGTGTGGGGTGCCACGAGCGTCGAGCGTTCGCGCGAGGCTTGGCCCATCCTGGACGAGGCCATCCAGTGCTACCACGGCGACCTTGAGTATCGCGACATGCTCGGTTGCCTGTACGAGTTTTGCCAGGGCGAGATCGACGCCGAGGTTGCCGAGAAGCTTGCGCTGCGCCTTAAGTTCGATGCCGAGAACGGTAAGGGCAGCTATCTCAAGGCCCGTTCGAGCGAGATTTGCGAAATGCTTGTTAAACGTTTTGGCTTGGATCTCTCCAAAAAGAAGAAGCGCGCTAGCGTTAAAAAATCTGACGACGCCGAAGACGAGGAGTAACAGATTATGGCGCACGATGTAGTCCTGATTCCCGGTGACGGTATCGGTCCCGAGATTACGCAGGCCATGCGCCGCGTGGTCGAGGCTGCCGGTGTCCAGATCAATTGGAACGTCCAGGAGGCCGGTGCCGGCGTCATGGACGAGTTTGGCACGCCGCTGCCCCAGCACGTGCTCGATGCGGTCGCCGAGACCAAGGTTGCCATCAAGGGCCCCATCACCACGCCGGTCGGCACGGGTTTCCGCAGCGTCAACGTGGCCCTGCGCAAGCATTTTGACCTGTATGCCTGCGTGCGCCCCTGCCTGTCGCAGCCGGGTGACGGCTCGCGCTTCCGCGACGTCGACCTGGTTATCGTGCGCGAGAACACCGAGGACCTCTACGCCGGCATCGAGTTCGATGAGGGCACTGCCGAGGTCGAGGAGCTCTCGCAGCTCGTCGAGCGCTCGGGTCAAAAGACCTTCGCCGCCGATTCCGCGATCTCGATCAAGCCGATCTCTATCGCCAAGAGCCGCCGCATTGTGGAGTATGCCTTTGAGTATGCCCGTCGCTGCGGCCGCAAAAAGGTGACGGCCGTGCACAAGGCCAACATCATGAAGGCGACTGACGGCCTGTTCCTACGCGTTGCGCGCGAGGTGGCCGCCAACTATCCCGATATCGAGTTCAACGACAAGATCGTCGACGCCACCTGCATGGGCCTGGTCCAGAACCCCAACGACTTCGATGTCCTGGTGCTGCCCAACCTGTACGGCGACATCGTGAGTGACCTGTGCGCCGGCCTGGTGGGCGGCTTGGGTATGGCCCCCGGCTCCAACATCGGTGCCGACTGCGCCATCTTTGAGGCTACGCACGGCTCCGCGCCCGATATCGCGGGCAAGGATATCGCCAACCCCACGGCCGAGATCCTCTCTGCTGCGATGATGCTCGATCACCTGGGCGAGAACGACGCGGCCAATCGCATTCGCGCCGCCGTCTCTGCCACGCTCGACGAGGGCGAGCAGGTTACCGGTGACGTGCGTCGTGCCCAGACCGGCTCCGTTGAGGGCGCTGTGGGCACGCAGGCTTTTGCCGATGCCGTTATCGCGCACCTGGCCTAAGGCATGCAGACTGCAAACGCCTAAATAGTACTTAAGTGTTTGCGTATAACCTGAGAATCAATACGCCCGGCGCTCTGTCGGGCGTATTCTATTGCGGACTATGTTTCCTAACAAGGAGTAACTGATATGGGTCTGATTCAAAAGAAGGACGAGAAGGACGAGATCGACGGCATCCAGATCATCGAGCGCGGCGAAGGCCCCGACGGTGATGAGGACGAAAAGATCGACCTGGTCGCCGGCACGTCTGCCGAACATATTGCCGCCGGCACGTCCGCCGAGGAGGAGGACGCCCGACTGGAGGCTCAGATTGCCGCGGATGCCGCTGACGAGAATCTGATGCCCGAGGCCCAGGATGAGGACGACGACTCCGACGTGGACGACCACGCTTGCAAGCACAAGAAGACGATGATTGCCGCCTTTGTGGTCGCTATCGTGATCGCTGCTGTGGTCGGCTTCTTTATCGGCAACGGTGGTTTTGGCGGCAAGGGTGTTGGCTCGGCGACCCTCACCGAGGACCAGCTCGATTCGACCGTGGCAAGCTATAGCTACAACGGCAAGAAGAGCGACATCACCGCGCGTGAGGCCATCGAGAGCCAGTACAGCCTCGACACCGTCAAGGACGACGACGGCAACTACACCGCTCCGTCTGCCGATGTTATCCTGTCCTACGTGCGCAACCAGATTCTGCTGGACGCTGCCGAGGACGAGGGCATTACCGTCTCTTCCAAGGAAATGAAGCAGTACGCCGAGGATTCCATCGGCACCTCCGACTACAAGACCATGGCCACGCAGTACGGCGTGTCCAAGGACCAGGCCAAGCAGATCGTCCGTCAGTCCGCGACGCTGCAGAAGCTCTACAAGAAGAAGGTCGGCGACACCTCCGCAAGCATGCCGACCGCCCCGACTGAGCCTGCTGACGGCAACGAGGAGACCGCGAGCAAGGACTACGCCGACCTGTCTCTTATACACATCTGACGCTGC
>CABSYH010000165.1:0-4560 GCA_902481965.1 uncultured Collinsella sp. | reverse complement strand
CCCCGAGGGCGCCGTCGTCAAGCACACGGTTGTTCCGCGCGAGATGTTCCAGGCCACGCTTAAGGCCCGTCCGTTCGATTGCGAGGAGGACGCCATCCACGCCGTCCTGACGCACGAGGTCAAGCCCGGCGATGCCGTTATCATTCGCTATGAGGGCCCCAAGGGTTCCGGTATGCCCGAGATGTTCTACACCACCGAGGCTATCGCCAGCGATCCCGAGCTGGGTGCGAGCATTGCCCTTATCACCGATGGCCGCTTCTCCGGCGCCTCCAAGGGCCCGGCTATCGGTCACGTTTCGCCCGAGGCTGCCGTGGGCGGCCCGATTGCCCTGATCGAGGAGGGCGACCTTATCCAGATCAACATCCCCGAGCGCTCGCTGTCTATTGTGGGCATCGCCGGCAAGGAGATGGAGCCGGCCGAGGTCGACGCCGTCCTGGCCGAGCGCCGAGCCGCTTGGAAGCCCAAGGCTAATCGCTATACCTCCGGCACGCTCAAGTTCTTTACCGAGCATGCAGTTTCTGCCATTCAGGGTGGCTACATGGAGTAGCGCCCATGCGCATCAAATATCTCCTCTCATAGATGCGCGGCACAAAGAGCCCCGAGCCACGTCACCGGGGCGCGTTGTTCAGCGCCGCCGGGGCGCTCCACTCAAACGACAAGAGACGTCTTACGCAAGCGCCCGCGTCCGTGGATAAAACCACGGGCGTGGGCGCTTCACTTTATTCCCAGCCCTTCCACGCGTCAGGCTCGTAGCCAACGGTTGCCTGGCGGCCGTTGCGAACGATGGGCTCACGAAGAATCTGCTGGTTATCGAGCACCTTTTCGAACTTCTGGTCGGCAGCAAGATACTGTACGAGCGCAACCGTGTCGGCATCTTTCGCCTTTGGATCGATCACAGCGTCGATCCCGCCGACGGCGCGCGCCACGCTTTCGAGCTCGCCTTTGCTCATCCCCTTTTCCTTCAAGTCGATGAACTGGAACTTCACACGACGTTCCTTGAAATAGCGCTGCGCCTTCTTAGTATCGAAGCTTTTCTTCGTGCCGAATATCTGGATGTTCATACGTAACGCCTTCGCTCAATTCTCGTCCGTCCATGATACGACAAGGGAGCCGAGCAAAAACAGAGCAGGCGGAGATGGAGGAGGACGGCGACCGACCGTCGGCAAGAGTCGGCCGGATCGGACTGGCGCCCAGCGCGCGCCGGCGACACGCTCGCAGCTGCACACATAGCCGATGTACAAGCTCGCCGCGGCGTTCCCTCGCCCCGCGGTGTGGCGATAGAGAAGCACGCCACCCGTCAACGATAGCGCCTCGGTGAAGAAAATCAACGTCTGGGTTACATCCCTTGAAAGGGGCGAAGACGGCTGCTAGAATACCTCCCCGCTATGAAGGATTTGACCAAAGCATACATCGCAATTCGGCGGCCCCTGGTATACGGGGCCTCTCCTGTTGTTCCCCAAGTGCGCTCTGAGCAGCCGCTTTCTTCCTGTCGTATCTGATGCACGCATAGCACGTGTATGTTATTTCGCCCGTGGGCCGGCGCGCCTTCGGCGAAGAATCGAATAGATACGAAGGAAGCTTATGTCTGATAATTGTACGGTCGCGCCCGCCAATGGGCGCATTACCGGTACCCAGATCCGCATCGTCGCGGTCGTCGTCCTGGGTGCCTTCTTGGCGCTACTGAACCAAACGGTGATGTCGCCTGCGCTGCCGGTCATCATGTCCGATTTCGCCATCGATGCCTCGACTGCCCAGTGGATCATGTCCATATACCCGCTGGTGAGCGGCATCATGGTCCCCGTTTCGGCGTTCCTTATCGACAAGTTCAGCACCCGCGCGCTATTCTTCGGGGCGACGCTGGTGTTCGCGCTGGGCACGCTGCTGTGCGCCGCAGCCCCTGATTTCCTGTTCCTCATCATCGGTCGCGTGTTGCAAGCGGCGGGCTCAGGCGTGCTCATGCCGCTTGTCTCGGTGGTTCCCATGCTGGTGTTCCCCGTCGAGAAACGAGGAACGGCTATGGGCATGGCGGGCATCGTCATGTCGGCGGGTCCCGCGGTCGGCCCCGTCGTAGGCGGTGCGGTGATCGACACGTACGGCTGGCGCACCATGATCGGCGCCATCGTCCCCCTCGCAATTCTCGTGCTGGTGCTGGGCGTGTTCATGCTGAAAAACGTGGGCGAGCCGAAGAACCCCAAGCTCGACCTGCCCTCGGTCGTCCTCTCCACCATCGCCTTCGGCGGACTTCTCTACGGGTTCTCGAGCGCCTCGTCGATGGGTTGGGGCAACCCCGTGGTGCTCGGCTCGATCGTCGCGGGTGTCGTGTGCTTGGTGCTGTTCGTCGTACGCCAGGGCAAAATCGAGGACCCGCTGCTTCAACTGGGCACGCTCAAGACGCGCGAGTTCCGCGTGGCCGCCATCATCGTCACGCTCATCAACGCCGCATGCCTGGTCACCAACACGCTGTTGCCGTTGCTGCTGCAAACTTCGCTTGGCGCTTCGGCCTTCGAAACCGGCATGGCCATGCTTCCCGCCGCGGCGGTGGGCATCATCATCAGCCCTATCTCCGGCGTGGTGTTCGACAAGTTCGGTCCGCGTGCCATCTCGATCGTCGGCCTGGCCCTCATGACCGGCGCTCTGTTCCTGCTCTCGCTTTCGACGGTAAACACGCCCATCTTGGTGGTTGCGCTGTTCTGCATGCTGCAGTCCGCCGGCCAGTCGCTCGCGAACATGCCGGTGAACACATGGGGTGTCAATGCCTTGAAAAATGACATGATCGCCCACGGCAACGCCATCGCGAACACCGGCCGCCAGGTCGCCGGCGGTTTGTGCACGGCGCTCATCATCACGGTCATGACAAGCGTCACCGCGTCGGCCGGCGTCGATGCGAGCATCCAAGTAGCCACCGCCGTGGGCGCGGGCGTCGCTTACAAGGTGTGCGCGGCAATCGGCCTCGTTTCCCTTATCTGCGCCATATTCAGCGTGCGCACCAAGAAAACCGCACCGAAAACGAAGGAGGCATAAGCGATGTCCGAGATTCTGTCCGAGCGCATCCCGCTCGAGCTCGAGGGGACGCCCGTTTCGAGCATCATGATTGAAGAGCCGTTCACCTGCACGCAGGATTGCACGATTTCCGACGTGGTGCGCATGCTCGCCGAAAACGAGGTGAGCAGCATGCCCGTAATCGATGAGCGCAACCAGGTGGTCGGGTTCATCTCCGACGGCGATGTCATGGGAGCCATCGCGCAGCATCGCGCTCACACCATCTTCACGGGCGGCGACGCGTCCATGCTGTACTTCGACGATCAGAGCCTTGAGCAGCGCATCGAAGACCTGAAGGATCGCTGCGTCATGGATTTCGCGACGCGCCAGGTAGTGTGTGCCCGTCCCGAGCAGAGCATCGCCCGCGTCGCCGCGCTGCTGGCGAAGAAGAAGTTCAAGAAGCTTCCTGTGGTTGATGACGAGGGCAAACTCGTGGGGGTCATCCGCCGCTCCGCCATCACCAAATACATCTTCGGCATCCTTTTCCAATAGGGGCAGGTCGCACTTGAGGCGAACATCTCGAGGCATCGAGCCAGCAACTGGACCAGACAACCTTGACACGCACGCGCTTTCCCTCGATGCTTCGGTAAGGGGAGCTGCGAAAATCGCAGCACGGGTGATCGGCGCCGCGCCCCCGAAGGCAAAAGCGAACACGGGAGCGATACGATGGGAAAAGTCCTGGACGAAGATTTGGTTTATGAGATTCTCTCCGTCGTGGCAGAGATTCCGGCGGGATGCGTCGCCTCGTACGGTCAGATAGCGCGCCTCATCGGCAGGGAGAAAAACTCTCGCCTGGTCGGAGCGGTGCTGAGCGAGGCGGATCGCTACGGCGATTATCCCTGCCACCGCGTCGTCAACCACGCGGGACGCCTCGCGCCAAACTTCCCCGACCAGCGAGCACTACTGACGGAGGAAGGAGTCGCCTTCCGAGACAACGGCTGCGTCGACATGAAAAAGCACCAGTGGAACGAGTAGCCAGGCAGCGTAGCGTCGAAAGGAGCGACGCCACGGGGAACGACCTGCGCCCCGCCGCCGGACAACCTATGGCAAAGTGACACGTCCCACAAAGAGCGGCGCACCAGTACGAGACACGACCGCGACGTAAAAAGACCCTATGATACTCGTAAGCATCTATCTGATTGCCCGCCTCGAGGTACCCAAAGAACGAGAGATGCCGAAACCCCTAGACAAAGAAAAAGGTCGGGAGCTTTTATGCTTCCGACCTGAAGTTTCATGGTCGCGGGGGGCGGATTTGAACCACCGACCTTCGGGTTATGAGGTCGCTACGACGTTGTTTCATTCAGACATTTCGACCCAAATTGAAGTCAATATAACTCCAGGTCATTTGATGTTTTCATAGATTTACGAAAGAAAAGTACGCGGAATAATTCGACCCAAATTCGACCCACAACGAGCTTGAAAGCGGTCAGGCGGAGCATTACCCTTGGGGTGTGACCCCACGCAGGGCCCACCACCTGTCTCTTATACACATCTCCGAGCCCACGAGACGTAGAGGAATCT
>CABSYH010000164.1:0-4582 GCA_902481965.1 uncultured Collinsella sp. | reverse complement strand
TTCGTCGGCAGCGTCAGATGTGTATAAGAGACAGTTCGTGGCTGGCCGGCTTTATTACCCGTGCCGCTGCAGGTATCGTCTACGCCGTTGTATTTATTCTCTGCCTGGTTTTGGGTATCGTTCCCACCGCCATCTTCGTCTCCGTCATGAGCGGCCTGTGCTGCTTTGAGTTTTTCCGCATGACGAAGCTCGATGGCAAGGTGGCCAACGAGCGCCTGGGTATCGCTGCCGCCGTGCTCTTTCCGCTCTCGGCACTGGGCGACTCGCTGCTGTTGAATGCCCTGCTTTTTGCTCTGATGCTTGCGGTGGGCATTTGGTATGTCTGTTCGTCGCGTACCCGCATATCCGATGTGGCTGTGACACTCATGGGTCCCATCTACACCGGTTTTATGCTGTCGGCCATCGTGCTGCTGCGCGATGCCGTGCCCGGTTTCGCCGGCGCCCTGCTTTCGGTGGGTGTTTGCGCGTCTCTCTGGGTCTCCGATTCGTTTGCCTACATCGTGGGCAGCCGTATCGGCAAGCACAAGATGGTCCCTAAGATTTCTCCCAAAAAGAGCTGGGAGGGCTTTGTCGGCGGCATCTTGGGCTCGGTTCTTATCTGGCTCATTTTGTGGGCGACGCATTTTTATAAGCTGAGCTTGCCCTACGCACTGCTGTGCGGCGTGGTTGTGTCCATCCTGGGCGTTATCGGCGACCTTATTGAGTCACGCATCAAGCGTGGCGTGGGCGTCAAGGATTCCGGCAACCTTATCCCGGGCCATGGCGGCATGCTCGACCGTAGCGACTCGCTTATCTTTGGCTGCATTACCGCGCAGCTGCTTTTGATGATCGGAGGCGTGCTGTAATGGCCTTTCAGACGACGTACGGCCCCGATGGGCGTCTTCGCGTTGCCATTCTGGGCTGTACGGGCTCTATCGGCACGCAGGCACTCGATGTATGCCGTCAGCATGCCGATCGACTGCAGGTGACGGCGTTGTCCGTTAACTCCAGCACTTCGGAGCTCGTTGCCGCCGCCCGCGAGTTTTCGGTCCCGGCCGTTGCCGTGGCCGACACCACCCATGGTGCGGACGCTGTACTGCAGGAGCTGCCCGAGGGCACCGAGCTCGGTGTTGGTGCGCAGGCGGTTTGTGAGCTCGCGCGTCGCGATGACGTCGACTGTGTCCTTGTTGCCATTGTGGGCGCTGCCGGGCTCGAAGCGAGCCATGCGGCCCTGACCTCGAACAAGCGTCTCGCACTTGCCAACAAGGAGTCTCTCGTTGTCGGCGGTGACCTGCTGATGCCGTTGGCGCAACCGGGTCAGCTAATTCCGGTCGACTCCGAGCACTCCGCCATCTACCAGTGCTATCTGGGGGAGAATCCGCGCGAGGCCCACTGCATCTGGCTTACTTGCTCGGGCGGTCCGTTCTTTGGCCGTACGCGCGACGAGCTCAATTGCGTGACACGCGCCGATGCGCTGGCACATCCCACGTGGGCCATGGGCGCTAAGATCACCATCGATTCCGCTACCCTTATGAACAAGGGCCTGGAGCGTATCGAGGCGATGCATCTGTTCGGTTGCGACCTAGACTTTATCAACGTGGTCGTTCAGCGTCAGTCAAAGATTCATTCTATGGTCGAGTTTGCCGACGGCTCCGTGATGGCGCATCTCGGTGCTTCCGACATGCGTATTCCCATCCAGTTCGCGTTCTCGTATCCCGAGCGTTGGGATACCCCGGCGCCTCGTATCGATTTCCGCGAGCTGGGGCAGCTCACGTTTGATGCTGCCGACATGGATACCTTCCGCTGTCTGGCACTGGCCGAACGTGCCGGCAAGACGGGTGGCACCATGCCGTGCGTGCTCAATGCCGCCAACGAGGTCGCCGTCGATGCCTTCCTGCACGATGGCTGCAGCTTTACCGATATCGATCGCATTGTGGAATCCTGCATGGATGCCCACGATATGCAGGCAGTCGATTCGTTTGAGCAGCTTCGCGACATCGATGCGTGGGCGCGTGAAAAGGCTGCGCAGGTGCTCGCCGCAACCCGTTCCTAACCCATAAGGATTGCTTTTTCGTTTTATGGATACTGTTCTGAGCGTTCTCTCATCGGTCTTTTGGGGCCTACTGATGCTTTCCGTCCTCGTGTTTTTGCACGAGGGCGGCCACTTTTTGGCGGCCCGTGCGTGCGGCGTGCGCGTCACCGAGTTTTTCTTGGGCCTACCGTGCCGCTTCGATATTCATCATACGTCGCGTCGCATCGGTACCAAGTTTGGCGTGACCCCGCTGCTGCTGGGTGGCTACGCTGCCATCTGCGGTATGGATCCGACCGACGTCTCGTGTGCCGATCGCGTGCTCGCGGCTATCTATCGTCATGGTCGCGTGACCGTGGCCGATCTTGCCGTCGAGCTCGAGCTATCCGAGGAGGTTGTGCTCGAGGCATGCGCCTTGCTCTTGGGTTGGGGCTCTATCGCGCCTTGGTATGAGAAAGGGGAGAAGCCCTCGCCGAGCTACTATCCCACCAAGTATCAGACGCTGCCGCGAGACGCGGCTGGTTACACCACCTTTGACGGCCGCCGTTTCGATCGAGAGCATGCGACTACCGAGGGCGATGTGTGGGAGCTGCCGTGCGGCGAAGCCGAGTTCCTTGCGCAAGAGCGTTCGCATACCTATCTGGGCCAGGGTTTTCTCAAGCGCGCCTTTATGCTGCTCGCGGGCATTCTCGTCAATATCCTGACGGGCTTTTTGCTGCTTATGAGCATCTACTCTATTGCGGGTGTCACCGTGCCGATGGATACCAACGTGATCGGTCAGGTTGACGAGGGGTCTATTGCCGCCAAGGCGGGTATCGAGGGCGGCGACGCGATCCTTTCGGTTGACGGAGTATCGTGCTCTACCTGGATGGACGTTTACGATGCCATCGGCAAGGCCGCCGGTAAGGACGATATCGCCATTGAGTATGAGCGCGACGGCAAGCAGCATTCGACCTCGGTTGCGCTCAAAGAGGACGAGCGCCTAGGTGTGTATGCCTCTACGCAGGTGGTCCGTTTAGACCCCATCACGTCGGCTCGCCTTTCGTTCTCCTATGTCGTGCAGACAGCGGAGGGCGTGATGCGCCTGCTCCAGCCGCAGCATACGATGGAGATTCTCGATCAGTCTTCTTCGATCGTGGGCATTAGCGTTATGTCCTCACAGGCTGCTGCTGCCGGCCCTGCCACGTTCCTTTCGTTTGCCGCCCTCATTTCGTTCTCGCTTGGCTTTATGAACCTGCTGCCCATCCCACCACTCGATGGCGGCAAGCTGGTCATCGAGATCATTCAAAAGATTGCTGGCCGCGAGCTTCCGCTCAAGGTCCAGACGATTGTGAGCTATGTGGGCATCGCGCTCTTTGCGCTGCTGTTTGTCTATATGCTTCGTTCCGACGTCCTTCGATTTATCCTGTAGGGGAGTGTTTGGATTGTCTTTATCCCATCCTTTGCCCCGCGAGTTGACGCGCCCCGTGCATGTGGGCGGTGTGCAGATCGGTGGCGGCGCGCCGGTGGTGGTCCAATCCATGACCTGCACCGATACCGCCGACGCGCAGGCAACGCTTGCGCAAGTGTGCGCGTTGGCGCAGGCTGGCTGCGATATCGTGCGTGTGAGCGTGCCCACCGAGGCCGCGCTTGAGGGTTTCCGCACCATCTGTGCCGAGTCTCCGGTGCCGATCGTCGCCGATATTCACTTTAACCATAAGCTCGCCATCGGCGCCGTCGAGGCTGGTGCCGCCAAGCTTCGCATCAATCCCGGCAATATCGGCGATTGGGCTAAGGTCGATGCCGTGATCGATGCCGCGGGCGCCGCTGGGTGCGCGATTCGTATCGGCGTCAATGCCGGTTCGCTCGAGCAGGATATCGCCGAGCGCGACGACCTCACGCAGCCCGAAAAGCTCGTGATGTCGAGCGAGCGCTTCGTCAAGCACTTTGAGAACCGCGGTTTTACGAACATTGTGCTTTCGGCCAAGGCCCATAGCGTGCAAACGACGCTTGGTACCTATCGAGCCCTGTCGCGTGAGATTCCCCACGTTCCGCTTCACCTGGGCGTGACGGAGGCGGGAACCAAGCTCCAGGGCACCATCAAGAGCTCTGTAGGCTTGGGTATCTTGCTTTCCGAAGGCATTGGCGACACCATGCGCGTCTCGCTCACGGCCGATCCGGTTGAGGAGCCGCCGGTTGCCTGGGGTATTCTGCAGTCGTTGGGCCTGCGTCGCCGTGGCCCCGAGATTGTCTCGTGCCCCACATGCGCCCGCTGCCAGGTTAACCTTATTCCCATTGCCGAGGAGGTTACCGAGCGGCTTAAGAGCTACTCCGCGCCGCTTTCGATCGCTGTGATGGGATGTGCCGTTAATGGCCCCGGCGAGGCTTCTGATGCCGATCTGGGTGTTGCTTGCGGACGTGGTCAGGCCTTGCTCTTTTCGCATGGCCAGATCATTGGTAAAGTAGCTGAGGACCAAATTGTCGACGCGCTTATGGCCGAGGTCGACAAGCTTATTGAGGAGAAATAAATGACCCGAGCAATGTATATGTCTAAGCCTGTCTCTTATACACATCTCCGAGCCCACGAGACGTAGA
>CABSYH010000163.1:0-4586 GCA_902481965.1 uncultured Collinsella sp. | reverse complement strand
CCTCTCTATTCGTCGGCAGCGTCAGATGTGTATAAGAGACAGAACCTACTCTACAACCTGCTCGAGCACAGCGAGCTGTTCCATGGCACCGCGCAGGCCGACAGTCGCTCCATCGCCAACGTCACCTTCCGCACCGACGAAGCCGAACTCGACGCGGCCTTTGTCGCAGGCGCGGCCGAGCACCAGATTCAAAACGTCAAGGGCCATCGCCTGGTGGGCGGTATGCGCGCCAGCGTCTACAACGCCGTAACCATGGAAGATGTGCGGGCACTGGCCTCGTACATGAAGGACTTCGAAGCGCAGCATAGTTTGAGTCCGCGATCTAACTAGCCCGCAACGTGCGGGCCGACCAGCCACTTCAAACCACCTGTTTAAACCAAACCTGCTAAGGAGTTTTTCCATGCGTAAGATTAAGACCATCGACGACATCACCAAGGACGGCAAAGTCGAGTTTGGCGAGGGCTACGAATTTGTGAGCACCGCCGAAGAGGCCGACGCCATCCTGATGCGCTCGACCGACCTGCACGGCTACGAGCTGCCCGAGGGCATCCGCGCCATCGCCCGCTGCGGCGCCGGTGTCAACAACATCCCCGTCGAGGAGTACGCCAAGAAGGGCGTCGTCGTCTTTAACTCCCCCGGCGCCAACAGCAACGCCGTCAAGGAGCTCGTCCTAGGCATGCTGGTGCTCTCGAGCCGCGGCGTGGTGCAATCAATGAACTGGGTGCGTGACAACGCCGACGACCCCGAGATCCAGGTCGACGCCGAGAAGGCCAAGAAGGCCTTTGTGGGCCGCGAGCTTAAAGGCAAGCGCATTGGCGTCATCGGTCTGGGCAACGTAGGCTCCAAGGTCGCCAACGCCTGCGTCGACCTGGGCATGGACGTCTACGGCTACGACCCGTTCATTTCCGTCGAGCACGCGTGGGTGCTGAGCCGCGAGGTGCAGCGCGTGGGCACGCTCGAGGATCTCTGCCGCGGCTGCGACTACCTCACCGTACACGTGCCCAGCAAGGCCGACACCATCGACATGATCAGCACCGAGCAGATTAACCTGCTGGCACCCGACGCTGTGCTCATCAACTACGCACGTGAGACCATCATTGACGAGGACGCCGTCGACGCCGCCCTGCGCGAGGGCAAACTGAGCTGGTTTAGCTGCGACTTTGCCACGCCCAAGACCGTCAAGATGCCCAACACGTTTATCACCACGCACTCGGGCGCCGGCACTGGCGAGGCCGAGGCCAACTGCGCCGACATGGCCATCAGCGAGCTCAAGGATTACCTGGAGAACGGCAACATCGCGCACAGCGTCAACTACCCCGCCTGCAGCATGGGCAAGGCGCGCGCCGCGAGCCGCATCGCCTGCCTGCATGCCAACGTGCCCAACATGATCGGCCAGATCACGGCCATCCTGGCCAAGGACAACGCCAACGTGCAGCGTATGACCAACGAGTCCGCCGGCGAGAACGCCTACACCATGTTCGACACCGACGAGCACCTGAACAGCAGCACGATCGAGGCGCTTAAGCAGATTCCGTCGATGTATCGCGTGCGCGTAATCAAATAGCGCCGGCTGATCTGACGGGCAGTTCCCCATGTGGCCTGCCCGTTACTGACATTGAATGCCCGCGGGGGCGCCTTTCGCATGAGAGGCGCCCCCGTTTTTGTAAGCACTCCATTAAATGCACCGAGCCGCTTCTTGGCATACAATCTGTATGTTGACCTAACTATCTGTGAGGTGCCTATGGTTGATACAGATTTTGCTTGGCGGCTTACGCAAAGACTCGTGCGGATCGACAGTTCCGACCCAGGTGCGTATGAGGGCGAGATTGAACGCTATATCAAAGCGTTGGTTGAGGAACGGTTAGCGCAGCTGAGCCATCCGGTACTCGATGCCGTGCAAATTGCAGAGCTCGAAGTACTCCCCGGGCGCCGCAACCTTATGGTCACCGTGCCGGGCCAAAGCGACGAGCCGCGACTCGTCTATATCTGCCATATGGATACCGTTACGCTGGGCGATGGCTGGGACGCGGACATTCCGCCGCTCGGGACGGTTGTGCATAACGACAAACTCTATGGCCGTGGCGCCTGCGACATGAAGGGTGGCCTGGCCTGCGCCATTGCCGCGCTGGTCCATACGCTCGAGCGCGTGGTGGCGGATGGCGCGCTGCCCCGCCGCGGCTTTTCGCTCATCTGCTCGGTCGACGAGGAAGATTTTATGCGCGGCTCAGAGGCCGCGATCGATGCTGGCTGGGTCGGCTCGCGCGAATGGGTGCTGGACACCGAGCCCACCGACGGACAGATCCAGGTGGCGCACAAGGGGCGTACGTGGTTCGAGATTGAAATGGCTGGCGTGACGGCGCATGCGAGCCAGCCCTGGAAGGGCGCGGATGCCGTCGCCGCCATGGCCGAGGCCGTGTGCTCGCTTCGCCGTGCGTTCGCGGCACTGCCCGTGCATGATGAGCTGGGGCCATCGACCATCACGTTTGGACAGATCGAGGGTGGCTATCGTCCCTATGTCGTGCCCGACCACGCCAAGGTCTGGGTCGATATGCGTCTGACCCCGCCGACCGATACGGCCGCCGCAACGCGCATGGTAGAGCAGGCCATCGCCGTCGCCGAAGCCGCCGTTCCCGGTTGCCATGGCAGCTACACCGTGACGGGCGACCGCCCCGCCATCGAGCGCGACCCGAACTCTCCCCTTCTAGCAGCGCTCAAGCGTGCCGCCGATGACGTGACGGACGCGGACACGACCGTCGGCTTCTTTACCGGTTACACCGACACCGCCGTCATTGCCGGCAAGACGGGTAACCGCAATTGCATGAGCTACGGTCCCGGGTCGCTCGCGCTCGCGCACAAGCCCAACGAATATGTGCCCCACGCCGATATCGTTCGTTGTCAGCAGGTGCTAATCGCGCTCGCCGATAACGTGCTCTGGGACGCGAGCGGCCAAGTTGGGGCATAATAAGCCGCGAACAAACCGATTCGCGCGTTAGGACCGCCCATGAAAGCACTTCCGTTTCCCTGCATCCGCCCGGCTCAGGACCGCGTGCTCGAAGCGCTGTCCGCAATGGGCAGCATCCTGAGCGGCAACGATGCCCTGCGCGGAGCCATTGCCGATGGCCTGATGCTCAAGGACCCGGGTGCAGCGTATTACGTGTACGAATGCTCGGGGGAGCCGGGGCGCGTGACGGGCGTTGTGGCGATCTGCCCGGTTAACGTGCTGACGGCTAGCGATGAGGCTGCCGCCGAGAGCGTCGACACACTCGCCGCTGCGCACGCGATCGCTGAACTCAAAGTCCAGCCTCGTCCCGTGTCGCTCGCCTACGAGGCCTCGCCCGTCATGGATATCATCCTGGGCGCCGCCAAAGAGGGCGCCTCGCTCTACGCCGTCACCGATCCTGCGGGCATTACACACCGCGTGTGGGAGGTCAAGCGCGAGGACGCCGTCGGCGCCATCCGTGCCATGCTCGACCAGGCGCCGGAGCCGGCACTGGCCGACGACCCTGCCTACGCCGCCGCTCTGACCGGGGCGTCGCAGCTGCTGGCCGATGAGACCCGTGCCGCCGGCACCTACACGGGCAAAGAGCCGTTCAACTTTGCCGTAGCCGCGCTCTTCCCCGCCGCGCAGGTCAGCGGCGGCGCGCCGCAGGTTCCGACGGGTCTGCTCACGCACCAAGTCGCGCGGTTCTAGCAAGACCAGACCGTCCAGCACAAAAATCGGCAGCTCAACAAACAGGGGGCGGAGATGCAGCAGGTACATGCATCTCCGCCCCTTTTGCGTCGAGAAGTTATGCCGGCGACCCGTGCCGCCACGCTCACGTTATCCCCGCTGCGGGCCTGCTGCCGCCACGAGCGGTTCAAGCCCCAGCTCGCGCGCGTAGTCTTCCTGCGTAAAGACTTCGACCAGTTCAAACGTACCGGCCGCATCGTCAAACGCAAAATGCAGCACTGAGCAGTTGCCCGGCACGCGATCGCGCTCGTCGGCCGCCGCACCCCTCACGTGGTCCATGAACTCCTTGATGGCCGAGCCATGGCTTACCGCGAGCACGCACGTATGGTCCGGACGCTGCATAAGCTCGGTCAGCGTCGCCACCATGCGCTCGCGCACCTGCATCTGGCCCTCGCCGCCAAACTGGCGATAGAAGTCGCGCCACGGGCGCTCGGGCATGAGCATCACGCGCTCGGCCTCAAAGTCACCAAAGAACCACTCACGCAGGCCGTCCAGGCGCTCGTACGCCAAGCCCGGCCACAAGTTGGCGATAGTCTGCTCGGTGCGATGAAGCGTGGAGGTGTAGGCATGATCGGGCTCAATGCCGCGCGCACGTAAAAACATGCCGGCGCGCGCCGCCTGGTCGCAGCCCAACTGCGTAAGCGGCGAGTCACTCCACCCCTGAATGATACGCTTGAGGTTGAATATCGTCTGTCCATGACGGACCAGATACAGATCTTTATTCATAGGGGTCCTTTCGTTCGTTACCAATCAAGGAGCGAAAACGCCCCGTCGCAATAGCCAAAATGAAGCACGGCGCCGTTGTCGGGTAGCTCCCCCTCGCCAGTCACATACCTGTCTCTTATACACATCTCCG
>CABSYH010000162.1:0-4599 GCA_902481965.1 uncultured Collinsella sp. | reverse complement strand
GTGTATAAGAGACAGCTACGGCTCCGATGGGCACCTCGCCCACCGTCGCGGCGGCGCGCGCCTCCGCCAACGCCTCGCGCATGAACTTCTCGTCGATTTCGGTGATCGTCATCGTTCGCCTTCCCTGTTGCAAATTCAAAACGATGCTATCATTACGACTCACGGAGAGATGGCAGAGCGGTTGAATGCGGCGGTCTTGAAAACCGTTGAGCGCGAGAGCGTTCCGGGGGTTCGAATCCCCCTCTCTCCGCCACTCCTAGTGATGCACCGGTGTCATGGTCCGCTCAAACAACGCATCGACCACGTCGGCTATCTCAGGTCGGCGCTCAAGATCGTGGCCCGATTCCCACCATATCGTGAAAAGTCGAATAATACCGCCGGCGACAAACTCAGACGTCGTCTCGAGTGACACGGGGGCCAGGGCATCCTCGGCAAGCACGTTCATCACACGCTCGCGGATGGAGCGGGCAATGCGGTCGCAAATAACGTTGGTCAACATGCCCGACATGCTGCTTGCCAAAATGTTATCCATGAGCCGCTCGTGCGCCAGAATCAAATCCATGGCATCGTCCAAAATCGCGTGCCGAAGCGCGCGCACGTCCTCGGCAGATACCGCGCCGGCCTCATCGGGCTGTTTTTGCGGCAAGCCCGACATGAGCTCATCGATATAAAAGGCAAAGTAATCGTTCTTGTCGCGAAAGTGCTTGTAGAACGTCGTGCGGCGAATCATGGCGCGGTCGCACAGCATGGCAACCGTCAGGTCCTCAAAACGATGCTCCTCGAGAAGCTCGGTAAAGGCATCGAACAGGGCGCGGTAGGTTTTCTTGATGCGAAGGTCCACTGGTATCGCCATCCTCAGGGCAAAGACAACACTCGTCAATCTGTCGCATATCTTACACCTGTACCTCGCGCGCTTTGCCCCGGTGCCGGCCCCGCCGAAAACACAACGCTTACCGGAAAGTTCGGCACGGCAAAACGTTGCGGGTATACTAGTAGCGTTATACCAACGGCAGCTGGCGCATGCCGCCGCGGCCATTCGAAACGGAGACATCATGCTTCCCGTCATCATCGGCATCGTTGTTGTCATTGTGATTGCCTGCGCCATCGCCGGCATCTACAACAACATGGTCACCAAGCGTAACCGTATCGATAACGCCTGGCAGAACATCGATACGCAGCTGCAGCGCCGTAACGACCTGATCCCCAACCTGGTCGAGACCGTCAAGGGCTACGCCAAGCACGAGCAGGAGACGCTCTCCGCCGTGATCAGCGCGCGTAACACCGCCGTCAAGGCCACCACGCCCGAGGCCAAGATGGAAGCCGACAACGTGCTGACCGGCGCACTGCGCCAGCTCTTCGCTGTGGCCGAGGCCTATCCAGATCTTAAGGCAAACACCAACTTTACGCAGCTGCAGGCATCGCTCGAGGATACCGAGAACAAGATTAGCTATGCACGCCAGAGCTACAACGACTGCGTGCTCAGCTACAACAACGCCATTCAAACGTTCCCGGCTGTCATCTTTGCCGGCATCTTCCAGTTTAAGGAGCGCCAGGGCTTCGAGGCCGCCGAAGCAGCCCGCCAGGCCCCGACCGTCAAGTTCTAGTAGTTTGGCAGCGCATCCTTAATCGGCCAAATGCATAAACCGCCCCGTCGAATGCATACTTCGACGGGGCGGTTTCCTTTTTCGCGAAGGTCCCCCTCTAAGCGCCGTGCATTTTTAGGAGTATTCAACATAACCAAGAGCTTCGGGCGCTACGATAAATGCCAAAGACCGCGAATATCCCTGCAAATCAAACGCTGTCAGCCCGTAACCCCGCCCATCATCCGTAGAAAACATCGAGAAATCCCGATTTTTTGCCCGAGGTCGGTATGCAGGGGCCTTCGATTGCAGAATACTCGCAAAAATGCACGTCGCCACCACCCCCACATGGCGCGAACCAAAACAAAAGCGCGGCCTTCCTTTCCGGCGCACTCCGCAGGACGAAAGAACCTCCGCCGCACGAAGTGCGCAGCGGAGGTTCTTTCATGTCCGAGGACGCGCCAGAAAGGAAGGTTGCCCTCGGGCCGGACAGCTAAGACAGCTTACGCGACGGTGTAAACCCAGTTGTGCTTGTCCTCAACAGCACCAGACTGGATGCCGGTCAGGGTCTCGCGGAGCTTCTTCATCACAGGACCGATCTCGGTGTAGCCAGCCGGGAAGGTCACGGTCTCGTCGGCGCCGTAAACCTTGTTGTCGATCTCGCCAACCGGGGAGATGACGGCAGCGGTGCCGCACAGGCCGCACTCAACAAAGGTGCCGGCCTTGACCTCGGCCCACTCGACGGGACGCTGATCGACGGTCATGCCCAGGTCCTGAGCAACCTGAACGAGCGAACGGCGGGTGATGGAGGGCAGGATGGAGTCGGTGTGCGACTGCGGAACGACGAGGGTGCCGTCCTCCTTCACGAACAGGACGTTGGCGCCGCCGGTCTCCTCGACATAGGTGCGGGACTCGGAGTCGAGATACAGGTTCTCGGCATAGCCCTCGCGATGGGCCTCCATCGTGGGCTTGAGGGACATGGCGTAGTTCAGGCCGGCCTTGATGTTGCCGGTGCCGTGCGGTGCGGCGCGGTCGTACTCGGAAACGCGCAGCTTGACGGGCTTGAGGCCACCCTTAAAGTACGGACCGACCGGGGTCACGAGAATGCGGAACGTGTACTCAGGAGCGGGAGCCACGCCGATCACGTCACCGGAACCGATCATAAACGGACGCACGTACAGGGTCGCGCCGGAACCGAAGGGCGGAACCCAGGCGGCGTTGGCAGAAACGACCTGCTTAACGGCCTCGACAAACTTATCCTTGGGGAACGGGGGCATCTCGAGGCGCTGGGCAGAGTTATACATGCGCTCGGCGTTCATGTCGGGACGGAAGCAGACGATGCTGCCGTCCTCGGCGGTGTAGGCCTTCAGGCCCTCAAAGACCTCCTGGCAGTAATGGAAGATGCCGCCGCACTCGGAGACATGCAGGGTGTGGTCGGTGGTCAGGCCACCCTCGTCCCACTCGCCGTCCTTCCAATGGGCCTCGTAGCTGTAATCGGTCTTCATGTAGCCAAAGCCGAGGCTACCCCAATCGATATCCTTCTTCTCGACAGTCATATGTCGCTCCTTACATACACAGTTGCATACTCGCGAACCCGCACGCAAGGACCGAGGCCGACCGCGTCGCAACGTCGCACGCCCGGAGCGTAGAGCCGGACGGGACACGCGAGCAGCATCAAAGCCGATGGCACGTCGATTCGCATGCACGAGATTGTACTCCCCGCACGCGTCTGATAAAACGTTTTTCTTTAACTAACTAAAGTATTTTCATTTGACCGAAGCTAAAGAGGCCCGCCACCGTAAGCAGTGACGGGCCTCAACTGTACGGTCTGCGCGCTGGCTCGAGCTAGGCGTTCTATTTGCCCAGCTTGGCCTTAACCAGACCGACCACGGTCGGGATGATCGACACGGCAACGATGCCGATAATCAGCAGCTCAAAGTGCTCCTGCACAAAGGGAATGCCGCCAAAGAAGTAGCCCAGCAGCGTAAAGACCGTCGACCAGGTAATGCCGCCCAGCACGTTAAAGACGACAAAGTTGCGCCAGTGCATGCCGCCCATGCCAGCAATAAAGGGCACAAAGGTGCGGATAAACGGGAAAAAGCGGCCCAGGAAGATGGCCAGGTGACCCCACTTGTCCAAGAAGTCCTCGGACTTTTTGATGCGCTCGGGCGTCATAGCCTTGACCTTGCCCGAAGCGATGATCTTGCGGCCAAAGAAGTGACCGATCATAAAGTTGCACTGATCGCCCAAAATGGCAGCGGCCCATGCGGTGGCCAGAAGCGCCACGATGTTAAAGCCGCCGTTGTGGGCAAAGAAACCCGAGGCGAACAGCAGCGAATCACCGGGAAGGAACGGGAAGAACACCACGCCCGTCTCGATAAAGATGATCAGGAACACGCAGCCGTAGGCCATAAGCGGGCCGGCGGCGATCCAGCTGGCGATCGCGGTGCGCGGGTCCTTAAGCAGCTCGGCAATAAAATTGATGAAACCCATGAAGTAAAACCTCTCAGTTGTGGGCGCGGATACGTCCAAGTTGACCAGTATACGGTTGCGGTGCCCCCTCGTGCGCAACCCCACAAAAGCATGACTCCATTACCAGCAAGTTTGCATAACTGACACTTGTAGCGCAAAGCCGCCAAGATTGTCCTTTTTAATCCCTAGCGAATCGCTATACTTTATTGAATCGCATTGCCATGGCGCTAAGGGAGGGCGGCCGGTGAGCTTTATCAATACCATTCGCGAGGACATCAAGACCGTCCAAGCGCAGGACCCCGCCGCGCAAAACGGTCTGGTCATCTTCCTTTCCTATCCTGGCCTGCACGCCAAGTGGAACCACGTGCCCGAGCACTGGCTCTGGGAGCACGGACATCGCTCGCTCGCCCGCGTGCTCTCGCAGCTCACCCGCCACATCACCGGCGTCGAGATTCACCCTGCCGCGCAGATTGGTAAGCACTTCTTTATCGACCACGCCATGGGCTGTCTCTTATACACATCTCCGAGCCCACGAGACGTAGAGGAA
>CABSYH010000161.1:0-4609 GCA_902481965.1 uncultured Collinsella sp. | reverse complement strand
CGAGATTCCTCTACGTCTCGTGGGCTCGGAGATGTGTATAAGAGACAGGCGCGCCGACGACGAGCGCCGCACGAGGATGGCCAACTTCCCCTACATAAAGACGCTGGCCGACTTCGACTGGGGTTTCCAGCCGAGCGTGCCCCGCGGGCTGGTCGAGCAGCTGGCCACGCTCGAGTTCGTCGACCGCGGCGACAACGTCGTGCTCGTCGGCAGCCCGGGCGTCGGCAAGACCCACCTGTCGATAGCCATAGGCCACGAGGCGGTGATGGCCCGCAAGCAGGTGTACTTCGCCGACTGCTCGAGGCTGGTCGAGGACCTCAAGCACGCCTCGGCGAAGGAGGCGCTGGCGCGCAGGATGCGGTTCTACGAGCACTGCAGCCTGCTGATAATAGACGAGCTGGGCTACCTCGATATCGGGAAAGAGGGCGCCGACCTGCTGTTCCAGCTGGTGAACAGGCGCTACGCGCTCAAGCGGTCGACGATCGTCACGACCAACGTGCCGGTCGGCAGGTGGGGCGACGTGTTCGGCAGCAACGTCACGGCCTCGGCGGTCGCCGACAGGCTGTGCCACCACTGCGCGATGATCAAGATAACGGGCCGGTCGTACCGCCTGAAGGACGTGTCCATCGGCGGTGAGGACGGGAAGGAGGAGGGCGCCTAGGCGCCGAAAGCGGCACATCCGCGTTGGCGAATCCGGTGTATCCGCGTTGGCGCGATTGGCGAAAATGCGTTGGTGGAAATGGTGAAAATTATATTGACGCTAACAGGACGCGCTCGCCTTCATGTCCTTCCCCCGCGAGCACTGGCAGAAGATCAGGACGAACAACGTGCAGGAGCGCGCGAACCGCGAGATCAAGAGGAGGTACCGCTCGGTGCAGTCGTTCCCCTCCGAGGCGTCCATGATGCGGCTCGTGTGCGCGGTGCTCGCCGGAGAGGAGGGCAGGTGGGCCGCCCACCGGGTCGCCGCGCCCGAGTCGGCCGCCCGCGCGTCCGCCCCGGCCCCGGCCCCGGAACCGCTCGAGGGCGAGAGGCTCGAGGCGGTCAGGCTGGCCGCGCACGAGGTCATAAGGGAGGTCCTTGACCGCCACGGCGTGGCGGAATAGCCTTAGGCGCAGGGGGCGCTGACGCGGCCCTCCCTCTTACACCACAAAAATTCACGCCATCTTCCGGATGCCCCTCAGAGACGAAAAAGCAAAAAACAGCCCCCGTTTTAGCGTCGTCAGAGCCAAAACGGGGGCCGTTCCATGCTTCGGTTAACTGATAAAGACCTTTACCTTGCTGAATACTCTCAATTTTGCACGGCGCAGGCGGGGGTACCTTTGCCCACGGCGGGATTGGAGGCCGATCACCAACCTACTGGCAAGCTCGTGCCGGCAGCCCCGGCCTTCCCTTTCCCTAGCGCGACCCTCGCGAAGCGCGTGAGCGATAGGGAAAGGAAAGGCCGGGGCGAGCAGCCCGCGGCGTAGCCAGTGTTCGCGTTACGGCAGAATATGGAAGCCCAAAGCGGCGATATCCTTGGCAAAACCGCGCACGGTATCGAGCGAGACCTCGTACGGGTCGCGACCAATGTTCTTGCGCTTGGCCAGGATGCTGTTGGGCACCGTGATGATCTGGCAACCGCAGGCCTCGGCCTGGTAAATGTTGATGAGCTCGCGCGTGGACGCCCACAGGACCTCGCAGTTGGGCTTTGCGGCGGCCTTCTTGACCGACTCCGTCATAAACGGAATGGGGTCGACGCCGGTATCGGCGATGCGGCCGGCAAAGAGCGAGATGATGGACGGCGTCTCGGCGTCGACGGCCTCGACCATCTCATCGACCTGCGTAGGCGTAAAGATGGTGGTGACGTTGACCTTGATGCCGTCGGCCGAAAGCTTGCGCACCAGCTCGGCGGTGGACTCGCCCTTGGTAGTCACGCACGGAATCTTGACGTAGACGTTGTCGGCCCAGGCAGCGATCTCGCGCGCCTCGACCTCCATGGTCTCGACGTCGTCGGCAAAGACCTCAAACGAGACGGACACATCGGTGATGCGGGCCAGGACCTCCTTGGCAAACGCGCGGTAATCCGTCACGCCGCCCTTCTTCATAAGGGACGGGTTGGTCGTGAAACCCTGAACGTTGCCGTTCTCGTACATGTCGAGCATGCCCTCGAGGTTTGCACCGTCAGCGAACACCTTGATTGCCATCTGCCTGATTCCTTTCGTTAGCATACGGCCGATAAACTGCTAAACACTTTACCTACGTTTATCAAGGCTTGAGCTGCGGTTTTTTATCTTCTCGGCGAACGGTATAAACACCTCAGTGTTTGGATTGATAAATCGATTGAGCATTCAAAAGCGAAGAGTCGCAGTTTGAGCAAACGTCAGAACGCGGGATTCACTAGATGAGGCCGAAATGCTGCATCGCTGTGACGGTACCGTCGTGTGCGACATCGTCGGTCACGTAGTCGGCGACCGCCTTGACCTCGGGCATAGCGTTGCCCATGGCCACGGCCGTCTCGACAGCGGCGAGCATACCCAGATCGTTGCCGGAATCGCCAAAGCCAAAGGTGCGCACATTTCCCTCGCGGCCCAGATACGCCAGCGCTCGCGCCACGCCCACGCCCTTGTCAATGCCCTTGGGGCTCAGCTCGCGATTCTGGCCACCGGTGTTGCACAACTCAAACTCGCAATCGATAAAGCCGTCATCATTGGCTACGCGAGCCAGGTCGCCCGCGGTGATGCATACCTTGCCCACGCGCAGACTGCCGTCGACGCGCATTTCCTCGGTGCTGTGCACCACAGAAGTGCCGATCAGAGACGACTGCTCAACACCCGCGGGTTCCAGGGCAAAAGTAGCCACGTTGGTCTCGAAAAAGGCCTCAATCCCTGGCGCGGCCATACGGCGCGCAAGCTCCTCAATAACGTCCTCGTCAAAGCAGTCCTCATGCACCACGCGGCCCTCGACCTCGAGCGTCGCTCCCGCCATGGCAACGACACCCGCCGGGTTCAGCGCGCGCAGGCCATCGGCAATCAGCCACAAGGGACGACCCGTGCAGATAAATGCATGGTGTCCCGCGTCGCGCAGACGATGAAACGCCTCGACGACCGCCTGCGAGGGGCAAACCGCCGAAAAGTCCTTGTCGGTCATGTTGTCGGGATCGAACGACGTCAGCGTGCCGTCCACGTCAAAAAAGAGCACGGCGGAATCGGGGCACGCATCAATCATATGGGTTCCTTTCGGGGGCGAGAGTAAACGAAGTATCCATCATATAATGGAGCGACGCAACCAGAGAGGTCACCCATGGAATTTTACGCAAGCTGCCCCGAGGGCTTTGAGTCCGCACTCGCCGATGAGCTTAAACGCCTCGGGCTTTCGCATGTTCGCCGGCTGAAGGGCCGCGCTACATTTGAGGGCGAGCTCGAAGAAGGCTACCGCGCCTGTCTGTGGTCGCGCCTGGCGAGCCGTGTGTTCGTGGTACTCGGGCGCTTTGAGGCGCAGGATGCCGATGAACTGTACGATAGCGTTTACGACATCGCCTGGGAGACCATCATCCGCCCCGGCGCCACCATCGCCATCACCGCCCGCGGCGTGACCGAGCAGCTGCGCAACACGCGCTTCTCGGCCCTGCGCGCCAAAGACGCGCTGTGCGACCGTCTGGCCGAGACCACGGGCCGTCGCGCCGACGTCGATGCCGCCGACCCCGATGTTCACCTGTTGCTTTCGCTGCGTCAGCGCCGCGCGAGCATCAGCCTGGACCTTTCGGGCGACCCGCTGTTCAAGCGTCTGCCGCCCGCTGCGACTCGTGCCGGCGAGGGCGCACACGTGTTGCGCCCCGACTACGCCGCCCTGGTGCTGGCGCAGGTCGGCTGGACCGCACTATGCGAGCGCGAGCTGACGGCCGACGATTACGAAAACGAAGCCCTTCCCACGCTGATCGATGCCTCGTGCGCCGGCGGCGGTCTGCTGCTGGAGGCCGTGAACATTCTGACCGACCGCGCCCCGGGCGCCGCACGCGAGCGCTGGGGCTTTGAGGGCTGGCAGCTGCACGACGCTGTCCTGTGGGAGCAGCTGCTTGCCGAGGCGCGCGAGCGCGAGGCGGCAGCGCGCGAGCGCGAGGCGCGCATCGTGGCCGTAGACATCGACCCCGCCGCCCGCAAGACTGCCGAGCGCATGGTCAAGTGCGCCGGCTACAAGCGTTTTGTCGACTTTTGTGCCACCAAGCCCGCCACCGTGCTGGACCATGCGGGCGCCGTCGCCGGTGCCGCCCTGGTCGCGGACACGACCGAGACCCCGCTTTCGCTCATGCACGATGCCATGACGCTCATCGGCGAGCTGCGCCGCGCCCCCAAGCTCGCTTCGGCGCCGGTCGCCGCTCTCACCCGCGACGGCTTGCTGGCCCGCGCGCTCCACGCCGAGCCCGAGCGCTCGATCGCCGTCATGCCCAATAACGAGGAGGCGGCTCTTGAGGTTTGGCCCTCACTCGACCACGCCGCTGCAGCGTTTGAGGCTGCGACCAGCGCGGATGCCGAGGCCGAGGTTGCGGATGCCAACGAAGCCAACGACGAAGCCGCCGCTTCCTCCATGCCCGAACCTGCCGCCACGCTCGACTTGCTGTCTCTTATACACATCT
>CABSYH010000160.1:0-4611 GCA_902481965.1 uncultured Collinsella sp. | reverse complement strand
GCGGTCGAGACGCTGCGATGCCTGCATGGTGCCACCTTTCGATATAAAAAACGCGGCGCTCCGACAAGAGCGCCGCGCGATACGGGCCATCAGATTTCAAAAGTGTAACGCTTACAACCCCCGTATTGGTTCAATTTGGCCAACCTTAGTCAACTGGATTGAGCGCGTCGATCTGCGCAAGCCACAGACGCGAGCTGGCGTCACTCGGCATGCGCCAATCGCCGCGCGGGCTGAGCGTCACCGAGCCCACCTTGGGACCATCGGGCAGGCAGCTGCGCTTAAACTGCTGGGCAAAGAAGCGACGGTAGAACGTACGTAGCCACGTGTGGACGGTCTTGGCGTCGTAGACGCCCTCGAAGCTCTTGAGCGCCATGCGGTAGATCTTGCCCGGCTCAAAGCCAAAACGCAGCAGGTAGTAGAGGAAGTAGTCGTGCAGCTCGTACGGGCCCACCAAATCCTCGGTCTTCTGCGCAATCTCGCCGTCGCCCGTGGGCGGCAGAAGCTCGGGGGACACCGGCGTATCGAGGATATCGAGCAAGACCTCGGCAATGCGCCCGCCAAAGACATCGGCAGCATAGCGTACCAGATGGCGCACAAGCGTCTTGGGCACGCTCGCGTTGACGGCGTACATGCTCATGTGGTCGCCGTTATAGGTAGCCCAGCCGAGCGCCAGCTCCGACAGGTCGCCCGTGCCAATGACAAAACCGCCAGCCTGGTTGGCCAGATCCATCAGAATCTGCGTACGCTCGCGCGCCTGGCTGTTCTCGTAGGTCACGTCCTGCACAGCTGGATCATGCTCAATGTCCTTGAAGTGCTGCTCCACAGCCGCGTGGATCGAAACCTCGCGGAAGCTCACACCCAGGTCGCGAGCGAGCGACTCGGCATTCGACTTGGTGCGATGCGTCGTGCCGAAGCCGGGCATGGACACGGCTGTGATACCAGTGCGCGGCAGCCCCAGCGCATCGAAGGCACGCACGGTCACAAGCAGCGCCAGCGTGGAATCGAGACCGCCCGAAAGGCCGATAACGGCCGCCTTGGTGCCCGTATGGGCAAGGCGGGTCTTGAGGCCCGCGGTCTGCAGGTCGAGGATGGTCTCGCAGCGCTCAGCCAGGTCACCATGGTCGGCAGGCACGAAGGGCGCGCGGGGGAAGACACGGTCTATGCCGAGCGCATCGCGCAGGACAGGCTCTTCGGCGAGCGAGCCCTCAAACGAGAACTCGACGGTCACGGCCTCCGGCGCATCGTCCGCGCGCGTCCATGTCGTCGAGCGACGGCGCTCAGCAACCAGGCGGTCAAGGTCAACGTCGGCGATGGCCATATCGCAGGTAAGCAGTTTGGTCGCGGCGAGCTTGGAGCCGTTTTCGTAGACGAGGTTCTCGCCCGCAAAGACCATGTCGGTCGTGGACTCGCCCTCGCTCGCGTCCGCGTAGGCATAGGCGCAATACAGGCGCGCGCTCTGGTTGGAAATGAGGCTGCGGCGGTAATCCGCCTTACCGATAATCTCGTCCGAAGCCGACGGATTGAGGATCACCGTCGCACCGGCAAGCGCCATCTCGGTCGAAGGCGGCGCCGGTACCCACAGGTCCTCGCAAACCTCAACGCCCAGCACCATATCCTCGGCACCCTCATCACAGCAGCGGTAGACAAGCCCCGAACCCAGCGGAACCGGACCCTGACCGGCAAATTCAACCCACACGGGATCCGCAGGCGACGGAGCAAACCAGCGACGCTCATAGAACTCGCCATAGTTGGGCAGATACTTCTTAGCCGTAAGACCCAAAAGCTCACCCGCACAGCACACGGCGGCGCAGTTGTAGATGTTTTCAGCCACCGCAACGGGTAAGCCAACGGTAAAGACGATCGGCAGCTCACGGGTTTCATCGAGGATGTGCACCAGCGCTGCTTCGCAGGCATGCAGCAGCGTGCGGTTATGGAACAGATCGGCCGCGGTATAGCCGGTCAGGTTAAGCTCGGGCAGTACCAGCGCGCGAACGCCACGCTCGGTAGCCTCGCGAACAGCCGCCAGCGCCACCTCGGCATTGCCCTCGACATCGGCCACACGCATCTTGGGCGAGGCCGCCGCCACACGCAAAAAGCCATCAGACTGAGAAAGGTGAAGATTCATAAGAATGCTCCCGTGCGTAAACGCCATTCACAACAATTAGCAAGCCCTATTGTAGTTCAACCGCCGGGTGTAACCGCATCCCACCAACTTGGTGAGCTATTGATGAGTTGATGGTATCTGTTAAATGTCACGTACGATTCACATCTGGTGGGTACCCTGATGGCTACACGAAACGAAGCAGATTTACACCGGGAGGACCCCGTATGACAACCAAGTACACCGACGCGCCACGCACGCGCGTCATGACGCCGGCATCGCTCAACAACGGCGTGCACGAGAACCATTCCATCGGACAGACCATGGCCATCGCGCCCAAAAAGGGCCTGTTCGACGACATTTCCATTCCCCAGATCATCGCCGGCGCCGCAGCTGCCGCCACGAGCGTGGCGCTTGCTTCAAAGATCGGCATTGCCGGCTCGGTGATTGGTGCCGCTGTGAGCTCAGTCATCACTGTTGTGTCCTCGCAGGTCTATCGCCACTTTATCTCCGCCAGCGCCGAAGCAATCAAGGGCACGCATGCCGCTGTCGACTACCCTGCCGGCGCCTACGAGCCCGTTGAGCCCGATGTCGAGGAGCACCTAGGTGGCGCCGCGACCACGCAGGAAATGCGCCAGGTTGCGGGACGCGCGACCACGGCGCGCGTCGCCCCCAACAGCCTGCGCGCCAAGGCGGCGGCAGAGCGCAGCCAGACGCAAAAGAAGGTCATCGTCTTCTCGATCGCCATCGCCATCGTCGCGGTCATCGCCTGCGCCGGCGCCATCCTTATCACCACTGCCGGTGAGGGTCTGGGCGAGCGTCCCGAGCCAATCCTGTCGTCGCGCACAACCGAGAGCGATGCAAATGGCAACACCCAGTCGCAGGATCAGCAGGCACAGACGGATGATACGCAAGACAGTTCTACCTCTGCCAATTCGTCCTCGAACACCCAAAACCAATCGCAGGGGCCCGATTCCTCTACGGCCAACAGTGGCACGCCGTCCGGCACGACCGACTCAAGCCAAACGACTGACGGTTCGCAGCCGAGCACGGGCGGCCAGACGAGCGACACCACGTCGGGAACGGGCACAACAGACAGCAGCAACACCAACAGCTCGAACAGCTCGAGCGGAACCGCGTCCGGCACGGCATCTGACAACTCGAGCCAAGGCGCGGCATCGGGCAACTAAGCACATTTGCCTCTCATAGATAACCGACCTGTATAACGGGCGCGAATCGACAGCGGTTCGCGCCCGTTTGCCTTGGGCGCCGCCATGGCGAACGCTATGCGATGGTAAGATGCTTTACATGTGTAAAGAGGAGATTTGCCATGAGCAAGACAATAGTTAGGCCCACGCTTTCGCTGGGCAACCACATCTATCTGTATCGCCTGCTACGCGATGCGATTGGATGCGGCAAGCAAACGTTTATGACGCAGGTCGAGGAGGCGCTCGCCGCAGGCGACATGACTGCTTATGACCTGGGCTTCGAGTCCACGCGCGAGCTGCTCGAGGAACTTAACGACTGCATTAAGCTGACCGTCTTTAAAGGCGGCCGCCTGTATGCCACCGTCATCGCCAACGAGGCCTGGGATGCTGCGCTTGCCAAGGGCGAGGACAAGCCCAAGACCGCCAAGGGCGCCAAGCAGTCCTACAAAAAGAAAAAGCGCGGTGAGAAGGACCTCAAGGCCGTGCGCCCCAAGCACGTTAAGCGTCCCGAGCCCGAAGCCACGGTTGAAGCCGCGCCGGAACCCGAGCCCGAGACAGAGATCGAAGTCGCTATTGAGGTAACGGCAGAAGCCGAAACCGAAATCGCCGCCACGACCGATTCCGAAGTCATATCCGAGCAGGAAGCCGCTGTGGAGCTCAACGAAGCGCCCAAGTCGACAACCGAAGAAGCCGCTGACCAACCCGAGCCGTCTGCGTTCCAAAACAGCGATGTCTTTGGCGACGAGGCCGAGGACGATCAGTCCGACGAGCCCGCAGATCAAGACGCTACCGAGTCGGCGCCGGAGCCCGAGACGCCGCAGCCCGCCATCTCGCTCACGGTCGTCTATGACCCCGAGAACGCCAATGCCGGCATCACCACCATGGCATCCACGCCCATCGAGGCAAAGTCGAGCGTCGAGAATGAGAACGCGACGCAGGTTGAGCTCGACACCGCGACCGCAAACGCACCCGCCATCGTCGAGTCTGCAGATTCCGCGGCGATGCCGAAAGTGGGCATCGAATCAGTGCTCGGCACCGAACCCGCGCCCGTCGTCGAGGTGACGCCCGTCAATGAGCAGGCCTTCGCACCGGCGATGGTACCGACCCCCGCACCCGTAGCGCCCGCCATCCCCGAGGACTTCCCCATCGATTTCGCAACCGAGGTCTTCTGCCCCGGCCCATTGCTACACCAGCTGTCGACCTATCTCCCCTACGGCGCCGATACCCTCGGCATTGTCGGCGAGTACTACTGGATCTGTCTCTTATACACATCTCCGAGCCCACGAGACGTAGAGGAATCTC
>CABSYH010000159.1:0-4613 GCA_902481965.1 uncultured Collinsella sp. | reverse complement strand
TGCCAAGGAGCGCGGCCTCGATGTGTACCAGGACGAGGTCTACAACGTTATCATTCGCAAGCCCGCATCTGCCGGTGCCGAGAATGCCCCGACCGTGATGCTGCAGGGCCACATCGATATGGTGTGCGACAAGTTGGGCTCCGTTGAGCACGACTTTACGACCGATGGTATCGACCTGGTCGTCAAGGACGGCGTCCTCACCGCTAACGGTACCACTCTGGGCGCCGACAACGGTATTGCCGTCGCTCTGATGCTCACTGTTCTCGATGACGATTCGATCGTTCACCCCGCCCTCGAGTGCGTATTCACCACCGACGAGGAGACTGGCCTGGTCGGCGCCGAGACGCTCGACAAGTCCCAGATTAGCGCCCGCACCATGATTAACCTTGACTCCGAGGAAGAGGGCGTTGCTACCGTCAGCTGCGCCGGCGGTGTCGTCGTTACCTACACCTGCCCGATCGCGCGCGAGCACAAGACCGGTAGCACCCTCACGCTCGATATCTCCGGCCTGCTGGGCGGCCACTCCGGCAGCGATATCAACCTGGAGCGCGGCAACGGCAACCTCATCATGGCCCGCATCATCGACCGCCTGATGGTTGCCGGCGAGCCCGCCATCGTTAGCTTTAACGGCGGCACCAAGGACAACGCCATCAACCGTGAGTGCAAGGCTGTTCTGGTCTACGCCGACCACGCTGCCGCCGAGGCCGCGGCCCAGATCGCAAAGGGCATCATCGCCGACGTCACTGCCGAGCTCGAGGTCTTCGACCCCGGCTTTACTTGCACCGTCGAGATTGCCGACGACGCCGAGGTTGAGGCCATGGACCAGAAGTCCGCGCTTGCCCTCATCCGCGCCCTGCGCCTTGCCCCTAACGGCGTGATTCGCCGCAACGTCGCCACCGACGGCTCCGTCGAGGTTTCCTCCAACATCGGCGTGGTCGCCACCTCCGATGACGAGGTCAAGATTATGCTGTCCCCGCGCTCTTCGATCACCTCGCTGCAGAACGAGTTCAAGGACCGTCTGCAGACGCTGGCCGATGTCCTGGGCTTCGACGCCAAGTTTGAGTTTGAGTATCCCGGCTGGAGCTATGCCGAGCATTCGCCGGTCCGCGAAGTCTTTGTCGAGAGCTATCGAGAGCTCTTTGGCTCCGAGCTGCGCATCGAGTCCATTCACGCCGGCCTTGAGTGCGGCCTGTTTGCCGAGGCTCTGCACGGCCTGGACGCCATCGCCGTGGGCCCGACGCTCTCCGATGTCCATACCCCGGACGAGAGCATGGAGCTCGCTTCTGCCGAGCGCTTCTACGAGCTGCTCATCGACGTCCTCAAGCGCCTCGCTGCGTAAAGGTTGCGCTAGCAGCAGTCCGAGTCACGTGCTAGCGGATTGCAAATGACATTATGAGAGGGGGCACCCGGTCTTTTGCGACGGGTGCCCCCTCTCTTTTGTTTGATAATTGCGAAATTACGGCCACCTAGTCCATTTCTGCCCTGATGAGGTCGAGGGCGCGCTGGCAGTTTTCGCGGACGGGGCCGAGCATATGCTCGCGCAGGTCCGCCATGCCGGGCAGGTCGGCGTATTCGTCCATGACCTCTTCCATGCAAATGGGTACCTCGTAGGCGAGGTCCATCATGGTCGCAAAGCAAAACTTCTCGGATAGCCCGGCATCGGTGAGCGTCGCCTCCAGCGTGGGGTCGCCCATACCGTGGTATCGGCGGATAGCGCCTGGGCCGATGCACCCCACACGATTTTCGCCGCCAACGCTCATGGCAAGGCGCGCCCGGCGGCGCATGCGCTCATACGCCAAACCCGACGCGACATCGTACATTCGAGCCATCATGGCTGCGCCGTCGTTTCCAAGGAGCAGGGAATAGTTTTTCGCGTGCGCATCCGGTGCGCCGATGATGGCGTTAAAGAAAAGTATCTGCGTAAACAGATACAGGTTAAGTTGATGGTGGCTCGTATTTACGAGGAGCTCTTGAATGTCGCGTGTGGTCGGGCCGCCGTCTGCCGTGTACTTTTGGGCGGGCATCACCCCAAGTGCCTGACAGAGGTCTTCTTGATGTAGGCGCCTGATCGTTCCGTCTTTGACTTTCACGCGGTCATAGCGCTCAACAATGAGGGCAGGTTCGTCCTCAAACATACGATATTCGACGTTTGCCGTTGCGATGCCGGCGCGCTGGGCGCTTTTCATGCAGACAAACTCATTGAGAGCCTCGAGTTTAAATCCGATAACGCCATTTTTGAAAATATGCGTCGTGGGCGAGGAGCCCATGCATTCGCACCAGCGGTCGTTTATGAACGCGAGCGCGAACTTGCCCTGGTTGCCTCCAAGTGACCAACTTTCATCTAGACCCATCCACGATGCATCGCGGTCATCTCTGATCGACTTGAGACGAAGAGCAATTTCGTGGTCGTCTATAGGGCGGTATTCGCCAGCGCGATGCAGGACGGCGTCGGCATCTTCTTCGGCACAAAACTGCACTCCGCCCGGACAGTCGAGTCCGATATGGCTGAGCAACGCAACGGGATTGTTGGGCCTAACGTCGAATTCGGCGGCAATCGCTTTTCGTTGGTCCTCGCTGTCGGGTAGAAGGCCAAACAGGTACGGATTCATGACCTGTTGTCCGTATGTGCGATTCGATACGGGTATGTTGGTCGATAGGGCTGGCCCGTCATAGTCATGATCGTAGGTAAAGCTGATAAGACCGTTCTCATCTTGCGCGAGCGTTCCAGCAGGCACGCCGCAAATAATGGTCCGAAGTGATGTTCTGGCCATTGGCTATTTCCCTTCGGGCATGGTTTGGCTAGATGCGTTTGCGGCAATCGAGACTCCGAGATTGGACATGGCGAAATCGGCGAAGGCCCTGTCGTAGAGCTCGGACGTAAGGGGGGTATCTGCAAGAGCCGGAATGGTTGTGCTGCGACGGTTGCGATGATGAAGACGTTGAGCGTGATGGCGTCTGGAGGTGCTGCAAGGTTGATCAGCATGCGGGGCGTCGACTGGGTGCTCATTTTTCGTTTCGCTTATATCCCCTTGTGCTGCGAGCGCCAGTTCAAGAGCGTCGAAAATCGCCAGCAGCTTGTCGAGTCGAATGCCGGTGGCGTCTCCTAGCTCGAGCGATGCAAGCAGGCGCTCCGAAACACCGGCCTTTTTGGCGAGGGTGGCACGGGTGAGACCCTGAGTCTCGCGTGCCTGGCGCACGTAGATGCCAGCTTGGCGTGGTGTGGTGATGGGAAGGGTATCCACGGCTATCTCCTAACGTGCAGGCTTTTGCATCCTAGTATGACATGCAAAAGTCTGCATGAAAAGGCCTCATGCAAAACTCTGCATGAGGCCTTATACGGACGTTTAGTTTTGAAGGGTGTTTTACAGCACTAAAATCCCTAGGTGCTCCAGCAAAATCTTGAGGCCGATGAGGATGAGCACAACGCCGCCCACGATGGTGGCGGGCTTTTCGTAGCGCGCGCCAAAGATGCGGCCAATCGCCACGCCGGCAACGGAGAAGATGAAGGTCGTGATGCCTATGAGCGACACGGCGGGAACGATGTCGACGGAAAGCGCGGCGAACGAGATGCCCACGGCCAGGGCGTCAATCGAGGTGGCGATGGCGAGGATCAGGTACTCGCCCAGGTCAATCTTTTCGGCATCCTTGCCGTCGCCTTCATCCTCGTCTTCGGTAAAGGCCTCCCACAACATTTTGCCGCCGATAAAGGCGAGCAGGATAAAGGCGATCCAATGGTCGATGGGTCCGATGATGCCCATGAATTGACTGCCGAGCGCCCATCCGATCACGGGCATGCCGGCCTGAAAGCCGCCAAAGAACAAGCCGAGCACCACGGCAACTTTAAGGTTGATCTTCTTCATGCCAAGGCCCTTGCAGATGGAAACGGCAAAGGCGTCCATCGAAAGGCCAACGGCGAGCAATACGAGCTCTGCGAGTCCCATAGTCTGGCTCCCTCTCTGCGGGCGGGCCCGCGTGTACCTCTTGGGGGAGTAACAAAAAAGACCCGTGGCGTACGCGTTGCGCGCACAGCCACGAGTCTCGTTCATTAAGGCAAGCCAGGCCGCATCGGCCAGTGTGTTGACTTGCCGCGCCACCGGAGGCGAACCCGATCACGCGACTACTCCCTCATTTATGCGAATCCCGATGCTACCACATAAGCAGCTCATTTGGATTGGGGCTCTCAGCTGTGTTCGCTCATTCTGTAAGCATCGGATTTTGCGGGCGTCACAGGGGCAAACCGTGAGAAACTTATTGACGTTTATGGAGCGTATACGATGGGAGCGATGCCTTGGATAAGAACGAGCTGCAAAAGCGTATGGAACAGGCCATTCGCCTGACTGCCCCCGGCCAGCCGATCCGCACCGCCCTCGACATGATCATTGCTGGTCACCTGGGTGCCCTTATCTGCGTCGGCGACACCGAAAACGTGCTTGCTGCCGGTAACGACGGCTTCCCGCTCAACATTTCGTTTACCTCGAACCGCCTGTTCGAGCTTTCCAAGATGGACGGCGCCATCGTTATCGATGGCGACCTCACCCAGATCCTGCGCGCCAACTTCCACCTCAATCCCGATCCCTCGCCTGTCTCTTATACACATCTGACGCTGCCGACGA
>CABSYH010000158.1:0-4676 GCA_902481965.1 uncultured Collinsella sp. | reverse complement strand
CTCGTGGGCTCGGAGATGTGTATAAGAGACAGACCAATCAGTCCGCACCGCAACTTCTCAGCAAAACGCCGCGATGTCTGTGCCCTGCGGTATCCTTGAGCCACTTGCACCTGCAGCACCAAGGAGCCGCCATGCGCACCGAGCTCGATGTCCCCTTTTCGCACAAAGAAGAAGCCAAGGCGCTAGGCGCCAAATGGGACCGGACCAAGAAGATCTGGTATGTACCCAGCGGCGTCAACCCCGAGCCCTTTGCCGAGTGGCTGCCCGGTGTTGACCGATCCGACCCCTCAGCGCCGTATATATATCTAGTACTGGGCAAGCGCGAGTGCTGGAAGTGTCACAAAGAGACCTCGGTCGCGGCCTTCGGCATTCCCTATCGAGCCGATAACGACGAGAGCATCGTCATCGCGCACGCGCCCAACGAAGCCGGGCACATTGCCATCGACACGGCCAACGCCAACGCACTCGCCATCGTGCCCGCTCTTGGCTGCGTACCGGGCGAGATCCGCGACTACCTTCATAAGCGCTGCGGCTACAAGCCCGTAGGCGCGCGAACCTCCAAAGCCCCGTCGCTCGGCAACACGTGCACCAGTTGCGACGCGCTGCAAGGCAGCCGCTATCTGTTCGAGGAGCCCTCGTCCCCGTTTGCCCTCACTGCCATCAACAAGCTGCCGGCACTGGAGTTTGTGCGCGTCGAAGTTGCCGGCGTCTTTGGCGTCCCGGCCACGCGTACCGACTTTGACCAGGCGCTCTTTACCTGGGCACGCGACCATCACGCCGAGTTCCACAAGCAACTCGGTGAGGGGATTTATTTGTAGAGGCAAAAGACACTCACAGCCAACTCCTCCGCATCACCTATCCCTCGTCGCCGGCGTCGTACACGATATCGAGGCCACAAACAGGGCATTTCTCCGGATACACCGGCATATGAACGCCTGTCCGTTTTCTCACTTCGTCGCTGAGTCTGTCGCGCGCATCGATAAACCGAATGTCGAGACACGGTATTTGCGAGCCGCAGCAAGGGCAGGTGACGACAAACGACGCGCAATCAACCTCTACGCTCGGAAACATATTGTTGTCTATAAGGGCACACGGCAGTTTTCCGTACTTCCCCATCGCAATATCGCCTCGCCAGCTCATATACGCTCCCCTCTCGCTATACAAATCAGGAAGAGCATGCACCGGCGGGCGTGCGCGAGATTGCATCGCCACGCGATCCGATCAAACAACACGATCGTCAAAGAATGCCAAAGCCAAATACGCTAATACGGCAGAAGCCCCGCCTTTTCACGCTTCTTTTCCGAGCGATCGAACTCAATGCGATGGGCCTCAAGAAACACCGTATTGGGTCGCCACTGACGCTCATTCGGCTGCCTTAGCGTCGCACCCGCAAAGGAAGCGTAGTCGGTCTTATCCAGCAGGTACGATCCGCACAGCCGATATTCGCCGCAAACAGGCTCAAACGAAATCAGGTGAGCATCAAATAGGGAATGAAGATCGCGCCGAAGCAGAATACCGTTGCTGGCAACCTGCGATTTGGGTCCCGAGTAATTCTCGATATGCGCAGCCTCCAGAGCTTCGCTGACGCCACAGTCCGACACCGCGCAACGGCCGTCATAGGCGGCAACGAGCTGCTTGCGGAACCATTGCTGCCCCAATCGCTCGCGCCTTAACGCATAGCGGACCTTTTCGTCGTCGGTCGCACCCTGTCCGGCAAACTCAATATCGACGGGCATGTGCTTCAGATAACTCATGTCGGGCGCAAAACGAGGGTCCGGCCCGCCTTTATGAACAGGACCGTGCAGAACAAACCATCCGTTTTCGGGCTCGAACCGCTCAACAAACGCAAGGCCGAGCACCTTATAGCCCACCTCGGTTGCAAATATGACTCCGACTGGAACGCCGCATTCCATGCAGTTGAGCATTTTACGGTTGTAATTCTGGTCTCGAAAACCAACGGTACCCGGCGCTTGAACCGAGTACTTAATGACCCACGTACCATCGTCCAAATAGAGCGGAGGCACATCGGTGTAGAAGCTCTTTTTAGAGTTATGGACCGAAAGCGCAAAGATCTTATTGGGATCTTGCTTCACCCGATCCTGGCCCGGCCAGAAGATCCCTGAATCCCGCGTTACGGGAAAGAAGTCCGAGCCAATTCTCAAACGATACTGATACTGAGGGCCATCTTCCTTGGTGTGGTGCGGAAGGCTGGTCCAAACGCCGCCGCGCTGTTCCTCACCCAGAAACCACTCCCATGCCTCAACGTATTCGGAAGGCACGAGACTGCAGGCGCGGTCATAGCTTGGTCCATCCATCAACGGAACAGCAAGGTCAATGTCGTTCATCGCCAGCACCTACAACCATACGAACGCGAGTCATGCCCCTCAATAATATGGCCGAGAGTCAATTATTACGAGATCTCATTCCGCGATCGGCACATCGTTGATGCTCTCGGTTTGCCGCTGGCGCGCTCGTACCCCGCTACCCCACTCCCCTGTATACTGATGTAGCACGTGTTTCATCCGGGCTTGTTGGACCGGATTGTTCATGGGAGGGTCTTATGGCTGCTTCGAATCCGCCTAAGGGGAGCGTTTCTTCTTCGTCCATCAAGCCGGTTACGCGCAAGGCCGTGCGTTGCCAGCGCGAGGTCGCTTGGCTTGTCACGCAGGCGGCGGGCAGGCTTGTGGCGACCACTCAGGACGTCAATGCGCCTACGCCGAGCTTTGTGCTGGCAGTGGCGCTGGATCGAGTACGCCAGCTGGAACTCGCCGCACAAGAAGACGGCAACCATCTTGGCTACCAGGACGCTATGGCGCCCGACCTGCAAACGTTCTGCCACATGGCCAAGTTGCCCGCCGCGCCCAATGCGCTTTCGGACGCAGGCTACATGTTTACGCTTTCGGGCGCGGACCTTATCCGCGACATCTATGCATACTGCAGCGAACTCGCCGAGCGCCACGTCTTTGACGCGGCTGAAGTCAAACCGGGATATGTCATCAAGCTGGTTCTTAGGCTGTTCTTGATGGACGGGTTCGGGGCCATGCCGGCGTAAGCCGAGTCTTCAGCATCACCGTCGACTGAGCAACAACCGCTTTACCTTAATGGGCGCCAATTGAGGGTCGATTATTGGGTCGCCTCGTCCACTAACGCATTTATTCCACGCGCTCTGACAGTCGATACTTGCGGTTGCGGCTCGTCGCCGGCGCCGTGGGCTCAAGCTCGCCTTGAGCAATGAGCGCGTTGACGCGCGACCTAACCTGGGAAATTGTAAGCCCCGTGCGTTCTGCCAGCTCACGCGTCCCCAGCTCGCCGTAGTGTTTGAGTGCCGTCACAATTAAGCCCCCGCCATGATCGACCGGCTCGATCTTTGAACGGTAAAGTACGACCTTGAACCGATCGAACCCCGGGCAGAACAGGGGCTCTACCAGACCATGCGCGCGCATGGCATCGATCATCATCGGGATGCCCGAGTCATTTCCCTCAGCCGGCGAGCCTGCGCCATCCGGCAGTGGAACAATCGACATGAGCTTCACGAGCGTCGCGTTACGGCATCGGGAGCTGCCGTCAAACAAGTTCTCGCGAGTCTTTCCCCCGTATAGGCCGCCGGGGTTCGTCACCTCGATACGGTCATCAAAGACGTCAACAGCGATCGACTGCCCACAGAACCGATCTCCGTATTCTCGGTGGATTACGGCGTTGGCGATTGCCTCGCGCAGGACTTCCTCGGGAATCTCCAGCGAGTCGACACGCGAGACGCCTTGGATCGTCGAGGTTCGCCGCAAATTCTTGGCGATTGCCGCGACGGCATCCGAGATCATTTCGCCCAACGTTCCCTCGCAGATCGTACGGTCCATGAACCTCAACGACCCCGCCGCGCCCTTCTGCGTTCCGGCATAGACCACCACATCGATAAAGAGCTTGGGATAGAACTGCTGGGGATAGGCACCCGCGGCCAGGAGTCCGGCCTTAGTGACATTGCCCTGGGAGTCGAGGAAATTCAGGCGCTCCAGCTTCGTTTTCTTGTCCGGCGCGCCGCGCATTGCACGGGGTGTCAGCGAGAAAGCACGCTCTATCGTGCGGTCGACCAGGGCCTCGTCAAGATCGCCTGCGACCGCGCCGGGTACTGCATCGCGATCACTGGGGCTCGTCCGTTCATACGATGACAAGGACAGGACCTCGGTCGACGAGAGCGGAACATCTTTGTCATCGATGCGTTTGTAGCTGCCGCCTTGAGCGCCCCGCTCTATGACATAACAAGGCTTGCTCGACGGGTCGAGCTCCTCAATCGTGATGACCAGAACCACGGTGCCCTGGAGCTCCACGCGTTCAATGGTGTATTTGGGCGGATTGGCCAGTTTTCCGCGACCGCCGGCATCACCCATGCCCGCTACGAATTGGTTGAGCACCTTCTCGGTCTCAAAGTTCTCAACCGGGACAAAGCCCGCGCGCTCGCTCACGCCGAGCACGATAATTCCGCCAGCGGTATTCGCGAATGCGCTAACCGTTTCCCATACGTCGCGGGAAAGCGTCGTGGCGCTCTCCTTGACCTCGACGTTAAGATCGTCCGAGCCCATGCGCCTTAAAGACTCGAGCAGACCGGTCAGCTCGTTTTCGTTCATCTGCACGTCCTTTCGCTCGGCCCGGCGGCTGTCTCTTATACACATCTGACGCTGCCG
>CABSYH010000157.1:0-4704 GCA_902481965.1 uncultured Collinsella sp. | reverse complement strand
GCGCGGCAAGGAGATATATTGCCAGACCGGAGGGGCCCCGGGGGCGGGAATCTGGGCGTACACATTTCCTACACATTTTGTGATCCGACTAACGTTTGCCAGCCGTTACCTACCGCTCGCCGAGCATCTCTTCTATATAAGGCAGACTCATGGTTAAAGCGGATACGTCCCCCTAGCTAAAGCACAGCCAGCATCGAGCAACTCATCACGCTCTTCCACCGAGAACCCCTCGGCGTAGACGCGCACCACTGGTTCGGTCCCGCTAGGACGGACCAGCAGCCACGTGTCATCCTCGAATGCCAAACGCAAGCCATCCATATGACTAACGTTTTGCGGCACCTTGCCACAAATCGACTTGGGGTTTACGCCCGGCAGCAGGGTTCGTAACGTTTCGGCATCTTCGGCCTCAAGGCGCAAATCCCGTCGACCGTAACTCGTCTTACCAAAACTGTCCTCGAGTTGGTCGACCAGAACGCCCAAAGGCGCGTCCGTCTTTGCCATAAGCTCACACAGAATCAGACAGGCGAGGATTCCATCGCGCTCGGGCATATGCGCGGCGATGCCGATACCACCGACTTCTTCGCCGCCCATGAGGACGCCGCCCTTCTTCATCTCTGCCGCTATATATTTGAAACCGACTGGTTTGACGGTCACGCGGCAGCCAAGCGCATCGGCAATGCGGCGCACGAGCGTCGAGCATGAAAGATTGACGACGACGCGCCCCTTCAAATTACGAAATTGAACCAAGTCGCCCAAAACGAGCGCCATGATCTGATGCGGATGTATATATCTGCCGCGCTCGTCAACCGCGCCGATACGGTCAGCGTCGCCGTCGGTCACCAGGCCAGCGCAAGCTCCGTCCTCGATAACCGTGCGCTCGCAAGCGTCCACCCACGGCTCAACGGGGTCGGGGCAGATATCTTCTTGGTCAGACGCCTGCCCGGCGTGAATCTCGTGCACCTCAACGCCAAGCTCGCGCAGCAAATCGGCTAGATAGCCCTGGGCTGCGCCGCCCATGGGATCGACAACCACGCGCAGGTGCGCGGCGCGGATGGCTTCGGCATCGACAAACGATGCCACCGTCTGCATATAGTCAGGAATGATATCCGCGGTGCGATATTGCCCCTCGATCCCCGTTGGCTCGGGAGCCATGGTCTCTTCGAGCTCTTCGATGACATCCTGGTTGGCGGTCGAGCCGTCACCCATGCGAATCTTGAGGCACAGATAGCCCTGCGGATGATGGGACCCCGTCACCATGAGCGCGCCGCACGCCTCACCGTCATAAGCCGCCGCCCACGTAAGGGCAGGGGTCGGGACAGGTCGCGAAGCGAGCACGGCGTCTAGCCCGTGCGCCGCTAGCACGCCCGCCGCAAGCTCAGCGAACTCGCGCGCCAGGGGCCGGGTATCGAACCCTATATATACCGTTTTGCCCGGATTGGTCTTTTGCCACAACTCGCCGACGGCATCGGCGATACGGGCAACGTTATCGGCAGTGAAGTCCTCATCGACGCGAGCGCGCCAACCGTCAGTTCCAAAATGAATTATCGCGCACACGCGCAGACACCTCGCAGTGTTTGGATCATGGTACGCATGGGGTATACCCGCAACATGCACTCGGCAACCTGCCGGCACCAGCATTCACCATTTGGGCAAATGCTGCCGAGGACATGCAGGCAATAAAAAAACCGCCCCGTATGGAACGGTTTTGCCCTTTATATATCGAGCGCCTCGGCCATCGCTGCCGTAGTGATTGCCGTGGTTCCACAGCAACTGCCCACCATTGCGGCACCGGCATGCCTCCATTCGATGCATGCGCGCGCGAAAGCTTCGGGGTTCTCGTGCCATACGGGGCCATCCTGAGTCTGGACCGGATCGCCCACGTTGGGACGCACCGTGACGGGAGTAGTCGCCGATGCAACCATCCTGGGCACCGCCGCGTTCGCGGCCGCAAGCGAACAGCAATTAACACCAACCGAGTTTGCGCCGTGTTTTTCGGCGTACAAAACGGCTGCCTCGATGTTGAGGCCATCGCCCAACAGGTCGCCTTTATCGTCAACGACAAAACTCACCAGAACAGGCATGCCGTCGGCGGCATCTAGGGCGCCGGCAAGCATGGGCTGCAAATTACGGATAGACGTCACCGTCTCGATCAGCAGACCGTCAACGCCGGCGTTGAGCAAGGCGTGCGCCTGTTCGCGCGCAATGCCTCGGATTTCACGATACTCGGCAGAGTCCTCGGCAAACCACTCAATACCGATCGGGCCCATCGAGCCCAGCAGCAGCTGAGGGTGCGCCTGGCGGGCATCGTCGACAGCCCCGCGATTGACCTCCGCCACGGACGGCGCAATCTGGTCGTGCTTGAGAGCATAGCTCGATGCCTGAAAGGTGTTGGTAATGAGCACCTGCGCGCCGGCGGCGACATACAAGCGATGGATACGAGAAACGGTCTGCGGCTCTGCCAGATTCCAAAACGCCGGTGGAATGTCGGCGGCATCGTACTCACTCAACAGAACACTGCCCATGGGGCCCTGCGCCAACAAGGTCTCGCTCGACAAGCGGCGCGTAAGTTCCTCGGCACCAAAGCGGTTGTAATAACTCGTATCCATATATATCCCGCTATTCCTCGACGCTGATTCCCTGCTTTTCGAGATAGGCGAGCCAGCGGTTCATCGTGTCCTCGGAAAGCGCATGCTCCATCATGCAGGCCTCGGAATCGGCTCGCTCAAATTCGACACCGAGCTCCTGAACCAAAAACGTGCGGATGAGGCGATGACGGTACCAGATAGCCGTACCAACCTCGCGGCCGCGATCGGTCAGGACTACCTTGCCGTAGTGCGATTGCTCGACAAGTTCGGATGCCTTGAGCGCCGAAACCGCTTTATTGACCGATGCCTTGGAGACGCCAAGGCGCTGCGCGATGTCGACCGATCGCACGCCGTTGGTTTCTCCCTCTTCGCTTTCAATGCGAACCATGCACTCCAAGTAGTCTTCGTTCGCCACCGTCAGATGTAGTTCGCGCGAGCTATTTGTCGTATCCATGATCTTCCGTCCCTTCTGCATTCAATGGCTGATTCTACCCCATCCAAGCGTCGTGGTATGCCGTGGCATACCGTGCTAGAGTTCTTGTTGCACACGACGACCAAGATTGGAGCGGTCTTTATGGAAAACACCACTACGAGCCCCGATGTCCTCGAACGCTTTTTGCGCTACGTCCAGATCAACACGCAGTCCGAGGATGCAAACTGCGACCAGGTACCCTCGAGCGCCGTTCAGTTTGACCTTGCCAACGTGCTGGCTGAAGAGCTGCGCGAGCTTGGTGCGGAAGATGCCCACGTGACCGAGCACGCCTATGTCTGCGCGCATATCCCCGCAAGTGCGGGCGCTGAGGACAAGCCCGCCCTGGGCCTGATCGCCCATCTCGACACCACCGAAGTTGCACCGGGCGCCGGCGTGAAGCCGCACATCGTGCACTACGAAGGCGGCGATCTGGTCTGCGGCACGGTTGACGGTAAACCCGTTGCCATGAGTACCGCCAAGCTTCCCGCCCTGAATGACCTCGCGGATGAGGACCTGGTCTGCAGCGATGGCACCACGCTGCTGAGCGCAGACGACAAGGCAGGCGTCGCCGAGATCATGTCGCTTGTCGCGCGTATCGCTCAGGACCCTTCTCTGCCCCATCCCGCACTCGGCATTTGCTTCTGCCCTGACGAGGAGATCGGCCACGGAGCCGAGCTGTTGGATATCGATACCTTTGGCTGCAAGTACGCCTACACGGTCGACGGCGGCCCCATCGGCGAGCTGGAGTGGGAGTGCTTTAACGCCGCCGAGGCGACCGTCCGCTTTGAGGGCCAGTCCATCCACCCGGGCGACGCTAAGGGCCGTATGGTCAACGCAGGCAATCTGTTCTGCGACTTCAACGCGTTGCTCCCCTACGTGCAGCGCCCGGAGTATACGGAAGGCTACGAGGGCTTTTATCACCTTGAGGGTGTATCTGCGACCGTCGATCACGCCACAGCGCGCTATATCATCCGCGACCATGACGCCGCCAAGTTCCAGCAGAAACTCGACCTTATTGATGCCGCCGCCTCGATGCTCAACCAGCGTCTGGGTGAGGAGCGCGTGACAGTCGAGATTAAGCAGCAGTATCGAAATATGGCCGAGATCGTTCGCGACTATCCCGAGCTTATTGATGTTGCCAAGGAAGCCTACCTTGCCTGCGGCGTTGAGCCCCAAGTGCTGCCGATTCGTGGCGGCACCGACGGCGCTCAGCTGTCGTTCCGCGGTCTGCCCTGCCCCAACCTTTCCACCGGCGGCTATTGCTACCACGGCGTCAACGAGTTCGTCCCGGTCAGCTCGCTCGTCAAGATGACCGACGTGCTCCAGGAGCTCGTCGCCCGCTTTGCATAAGCCTGGCTGCACAAGTCCAAAAGACGAATTGCCCCGTCCTCAACCAAGAACGGGGCGATTTTTTACTGCAACGAGAATAGGTTGACGCACGCCAGCCTCTTAACGCAAGGAGTGTCCCAAACTGCCGGCACAAAAGGAACGTCCCCAAGTGCCAAGTGCATCAAGAGTGCCCCCTTTGACCAGTCGTTTAAGAACGTCCCCAATGACTACCCATGTGCCAAGTGTTACGCCGATGTTTTGGCACCGACAGACACTATGACCCAATCCGAGGGCACTAAAAAGATAGGAGCCCCCGCT
>CABSYH010000156.1:0-4719 GCA_902481965.1 uncultured Collinsella sp. | reverse complement strand
ATCTACACCTCTCTATTCGTCGGCAGCGTCAGATGTGTATAAGAGACAGTCCTCATGCATCCCGAGACGCAGGCCATGGTGCTGCAGGACCGCGCCAAAAAGGGCGACGTGCTTGCCTGCGCGCGCGTGGCGGGCATCATGGCCATCAAGCGCACGAGCGACATCATCCCCATGTGCCATCCGTTGCTCATTACCAAGAGCAAGTGCGACATTGCGCCCATCGCTCCGGCGGGGACGCCGGCCGAGGACGTGCCCGAGGGCTGGGCGCCGGCGCGCGCGGACGGGCAGGTTGGCTTTCACGTACTGGTTACGGCCGGCGTGACGGGCAAGACGGGTATCGAGATGGAGGCCCTGACCGGCGCGAGTGCCGCGTGCCTAACCATCTACGACATGTGCAAGGCCGTTGATCGCGGCATGGAGATCGTCGACGTGCGCCTTCTGCACAAGGAGGGCGGCCGCTCGGGCGTGTGGGACCGCGCAGAGCGCCAGGCCGCTGCTGTTGAGGCCGCCACCGCTGACGGTGCCGCGCCCGCGAGCGCACCCGTCGCCGTCGCGTCCGCAGCTCCGACACCGGCCGTCCCCGCGATCGCGTTTATCGGCTACCAGAACTCGGGCAAGACCACGCTCGTCGAGAAGGTTATCGCCGAGCTCACCCGCCGCGGCCTGCGCGTGGGCTCGCTCAAGCATCACGGGCACCACGGCTTTGATATCGATGTGCCCGCTAAGGACACCTGGCGCCATCACCAGGCCGGCTCCAAGCACGTGGGCCTCATCTGCGCCACACGCTGGGCGGAGTACGCCGACACGCGCGAGGAGGACGAGATGCCCGCGCGCGAGCTGCTGTCGCGTTACAACGATGTCGACGTGGTGATCATCGAGGGCTACAAGACCGAGGGTTTCGACAACATCGTCGTCGCGCGCTCCGGTGTCGACCGTCTGCGCGGCAAGAGCTCGCTCGACCTAGTCGATGGCCACACGCTGGCCCTTGCCTGCAATGAGGCCCTGGCGCGTCAGGCATTCGATGCCGGCTTTGCGACCAGAGCCATCAACATTAACGACGCCCGAGCCATCTGTGACCTCATCCAAGACCACCTTCAGGCTTGACGCTGCGCCGGTCCCAAGCACCCCATCTCGCCCCTCAAGCCGTCGCTCGCGTACCAAAGTACGCGTCGCTCCTCTTTCGGGGCGACCTGGGGCACTTGGAACCGGCTCGCTGCGCTGCCATAACATGCCAAAAAGGGACAGGTTTATTTCGGCAGGTTTTACCTGGGCAAACGTCACTTCCACCACAAAGGGGACAGACACCTTTGTGGTGGTTTTTGCTTTGGTGGATGTGTGGGACATGCCTTACAATCTACCAAGTAGTTCGTGCTGGCAAAAACGACAATCTACCAAGTAGTTCGTGCTGGCAAAAACGGAGAGAAGGGGCTTGATGCGTCCTTAATGTTTCGTGCGGATAGATTGATTTGACAGACGGTGGCGAATGCCCGCCGTCCGCATTCGTATGAAACAAGGAGTCTCCATGCTCGCCTCTCTTTTCTCAAAGCCTCAACCTTCGCTGTCCGTGCAGGCCAAACGCCTGGTGGCGATGCGCTTTCTCATCTACACCGGTTTTCAGACCAGCTACTTTATCGGCGTCATCGGAACGCTCACCTATGCGGACGACGCTTCGGTCGTCGCGACATCGCTGGCAGTCCTCTTTATGAACGTCTTCGTGATTCTGGGGTCCTTTGCGGGTGGCGCGGCGCTTGACGCTTTGGGCCCACGCCGCCATTTCTTGCTGAGCGTCATCAGCACGCTGGCGACCGGCGCGGCGATCATCGTCTTTGGCAGCGCTACCGAAACAGTTCTTGCCGGCGCAGTGCTCCTGGGCTTTGTGATGGGGTTCGCCCAGCCCATCGCCACATCCTATCCGGCGTATCTCACCGACGACCCCGTCGAGCTCAAAGACATCAACTCCGCCATCGCCATGTTTTCAAACGTGAGTATCATCGTTGGCCCCACGCTGGGCGGCTTTGTCGCGGCGGCCGCGTCGTCGCGCGCGGTGTTCGTGCTCATGATGCTCTTTACCGTGCTGGCGTTCGTCGTCGGCTGGGGCTTTAGGCCGCAGGCCAGCCATGTCGCCGGGCATGCGGATGCCGATTCGGCAGAGGAAGGGGAGCGTGCGGGACGAAGCTCCAACCCCAGCACGTCCTCCCGCGCCACCTTCGCGACCAGCATCAAGACAGTCTTTACCAACAGCGTTCTCGCCCTGCTGTTTTGCATCATTTTCCTTTCGAACTTTGGCTACGGTGCCTTCGATCCGCTGGAGTCGTTCTTCTACCGCGATGTCCTGCACGTCGGTGTCGAATGGATGGGCTGGCTCTCGTCGGCCAGCGGTGTGGGCGCGGTGCTGGGCGCCGTGGCCGCGCTCCGCTTGCCGCCGCACCTGGTCAACCTTAAAACCCTGCTCGTGGCGCTCATGTCCGTGGGCCTGGGAAGTTTGCTCTATGTGGGGACACCGTACGTGGGTGTAGCCCTCGTCGGCCAGATTGCACTGGGCATAGCTTGGGGCATCGTCAACCCGCTCCACAACACGATCGTGCAAACGACGGCCCCGCTCGAGCAGCTCGGTCGCGTCAACTCGGTCATGGGTTTTGGCAACATGTTCGCCGGCGTGGCCCCGCTGGCAATTGCCCCATGGCTGGCGGCGACATTTGGCGTGCAACAGACGCTCGTAGGGGCGGGCATGGTCGTGACGGCAGTTCCCGCGGTGTTGCTGCTGTTTGGACGCCGGCATTTTGATCGTGCCGCAAGGCAGTAAAAACCATCACAACATTCGATGAAAATCACGATTTTGCCGAAAAACGTCGAATGTTGTGATGCTTTGCGTCTCGGGCCAGGCCACCCTTCGGGTTCGGCCACCACAAAGGGGGCAGGCACCTTTGTGGTGGTTTTTGCTTTGACAGGCCGCGCCTGTGCCTTGGTATACCATGTACGCCGTTCACGAATACGCCCCACACCGCCGCACAACCCAGAAAGGCCCCCATGGACACCACCTTCAGCCACATCAAAGCCGTGTTCTGCGATATCGACGGCACGCTGCTCACGAGTCAGCACACGGTGTCCCCGCGCACCGTGGCAGCGATCCGCGCCCTGCGCGAGCGCGGCGTGCTCTTTGGCCTGTGCACCGGGCGCGACGCCCACGCGACCGAGGCCATGTACGAGCTCTGGGGCATCGAAGGCCTGGTGGACGTGATGGTGGGCTGCGGTGGCGCCGAGGTCATCGACCGCGCGCACGACATCAACGAGCTGAGCTATCCGCTGCCGGGCGAGACCGTCGCGCGCATCTGCAAGCACATGGCGGACCTTCCGGCAACGCCCGTCTGCCCCCGAGACGGCGTGTTCTACGTGCCCGAGAGCAACGCGTGCGTCGAGCACCTGTCGCGCGTCGATGGCGTGCCCTACCAGGTGGTCGATTTTGCCGAGTTTTTGCGCGAGCCGCAGCCCAAGGTGATGTTTACCATGGCGCCCGAGGTGATGCCGCGGGTGATTGAGCGGGCGTCGACGTTTGCCGATGACACCGTCAAGGCGGCGGCCCTGCAGACCACGCAGCGGCTCTACGAGTTTATGGATCCGCGCGTGTCCAAGACGCGCGGCCTTGTGCGCGTGGCGGAGCTCAACGACATGGAGCTCCAGGACATCTGCGTGTTTGGCGATGCGGACAACGACACCTGCATGGTGACCGACGCCGGCGTGGGCGTGGCCATGGCAAACGGTAGCGACGCCACCCGTGCCGCCGCCGATTTTGTAACCGCCAGCAACGACAAAGACGGCATCGCGATCTTTATTGAGGAGCATCTGCTGTAGCGCTGGGGGAGAACCGCCACAAAGGGAGCAGGCGCCTTTGTGGCGGCCTCAGGCGATTTGGGCGAATTGATACCTAAAATCTGCGCGAAAATTCAGATATGGTTGTCTGAACATTGCGCTTCTAACTACCGATGAGTTAAAGATATTCCCATCAATTTGGTAGTCTATTCCTCCCGGTTAATGACCTACCGTTCACAGGATGTTTGCTCTTGAGCAAAATGTTGTGCAAATAAATCTAATGCTATTAAAAAATAATAGGCAACTAAATTACCAGCAGAAACAAAAAACAGATAGCGAATAAACGAAGGCAAATCTGAGTAAATGTCAAGAGAATTGAGAACTTGCTACAAAAATGTCGGTTTAGCCGCTCAGATGTTTAAACGATAGTTACAATAGTATTACTAAGCGTGCGCAATTACAGGTTGCGCAGATACGTTTGATAGTGAAAGAGCAAGATCGCGGTCTCTTGGGGAGGAGACATCGATGAAAGCGAATTCAGAAAAAACTAAGCAGAGTAAAAAAGCGACGCGCCGTGTACTGGCAGGCGTTTTGTGCGGAGCCTCCGTTTTGAGCCTGGTACTGTCGCTCGTCATGCCTCCGATCTCGCAGGCCATTGCCAACGATGGTCAGGAGGGTGCAGCCGAGGAAACTGTGACGGCGGCTGATTCCTCAACTGAGTCTACTGATGTAGAAAACACCAACAATGGGGATACCGAAAACCAGAATAGTGACGATGCCGGGAATGGCGCGAGCGAAGACGCCGCTGCCGCAGGCCTGCCGTCCGACGACACGGAGGCCGAGGGCGACACGCAGCCTTCCGACACACAGCCTGCGGACTGTCTCTTATACACATCTGACGCTGCCGACGAA
>CABSYH010000155.1:0-4724 GCA_902481965.1 uncultured Collinsella sp. | reverse complement strand
GGCTCGGAGATGTGTATAAGAGACAGGATTACGAGCGGAAGACTCAGCAGCTGACCCATGGTGATGACGCCTCCCAGCAGATAACCCAGCTGGGCATCGGGCACGCGCACAAACTCAATGAGGAAGCGGACGATGCCGTAACCCATCACAAACACGCCCATAAACGTGCCTTGGGGCAGTAGCGGCTTTTTGCGGCTGAGCACCTGCAGAATGCAAAAGAGCACGATGCCCTCAAGAAATGCCTCGTAGAGCTGGGAGGGGTGACGCGGCATATCGCCCGCGGTGCCACCGAAGACCACGCCCCAGGGCAGATCGGTCGGCTTGCCCCACAGCTCACCGTTGACAAAGTTGGCACAACGGCCCAGGCACAAGGCCAGCGGCGCGCCTATGACGGCAAGGTCTGCCAAAGTCCATGCGTCGAGCTTATACATGCGGCACACGAGCACGCCGCCGATAACGCCGCCCACCAAACCGCCATGGAAGCTCATGCCGCCCTCGTTGGTGGCAAAGATCTCGAGCGGATGCGCCCAGTAGTAGCCGTCGCCGTAAAAGATGACGTAGAACAGGCGGGCGCCAATGATAAGGCCAAAGACCACGCCGACCACGACACTCGTCAGGTCGTCGACCGTAATGTCAAAACCCCAGCGACGCTGCGTGCGGTACATGACGACCGCCGTGAGCAGGGCGCCGACCACGTAGGCCAGGCCGTACCAGTAGATGGTGATGGGGCCCGCCGAGATCGCGACGGGATCAAGCATATGGTAGAAGTCGTTGAGCATGTCGACCCTCCTACTCCCTACATACAAATGCGGCCGCGGGCCTTGCGCTCGCAGCCGCATATTTGGGCGTAACGTCTATGCGGAGTATGCCGTCCGCAGCTTTCGCATCTTAGAACGGCGCGTACTCGTCGTACAGGTCATCGGTCTCGCCGGAGGCATTGACCTGCTCGACACGCGTAACGCCGGGCACGTGCTCCTTGAGGATACGCTCGATGCCCATGGAAAGCGTCAGGGCGCTCATGGGGCAGCCGGCGCAAGCGCCCTGAAGCTCCAGCTTGACGACGCCCTCGTCATCAACGCCTATATACTCCATGTCGCCGCCGTCGGCCTGTAGGTTGGGGCGAATCTCTTCAAGAACCTTCTTAAGCAGCTCTTCGTTAACAGCCACAGGGGCTCCTTTCTCACAATAACGCGGGCGCGCCCGCGGACAGAGCTATGTTACTACAGCCGTGTACCCGCTCACGAGCCGTCCATGCGCGCAGACGCGACTTTCACGAGTAGTCAATTTGGGACGGGGCTCTTTTGGCTGCCTTTTGTTGCCAGCTGGCGTTGCCACGCGCTACTGCTGAGCCCGCCCCTCGGTGCCGATGTGAACATCGACGATAACCTGGCGGTAGCTGATGCCACAGGAGTCGAGGATGCGGCGGCTGATGCGTCCGTCATCGGTGTCGGCGTACTTGTTGTCCAGGTAGACGACCTCGCCCACGCCCACCTGAGCCAAAATCTTGGCGCAGTCGTGGCACGGGAACAGCGTGACGTAGACCGTGGAACCCTCGAGGTCCTTGAGCGAGCCACGGTAGTTGAGCACGGCGTTGGCCTCGGCATGGACCACGTAGTTGTGCTTGTCCTGCAGCGGGTCGTCGCTCGTACCCCACGGGAAAAAGTCGTCGTTGAGCGCCGAGGGTGTACCGTTGTAGCCCACCGAAAGGATGCGGTGGTTGGTGTTGGCGATGCACGCGCCCACCTGCGTGTTGGGGTCCTTGCTGCGGCGCTGCGCGGCGATGGCCACGCTCATAAAGAACTCGTCCCAGCTAATGACGTCCAGGCGCTTGCCTGACGAAGTTTGATGAAGATCGTCCGACATGACAGACACCTCCGTAATCGCAATAGTTTGACCCATTGTAGCAGGTGAAAGGTGGAGGCGTTTGTCCCACCGGCGCCCTCACTTTTACACGCGGCGGGGCTTTTGGTTGATGCGGTAGAGCTCGGCCAGTCCCCGCAACGTCAGCGCGTCGTCGACCGTCAGACTGTGACCGACCAGCGACGCGAGTGCCTCGGCATCGTCGCCGGTAATGACGATGGGCACGTTGCCTTCCCCCGCGGCCTTGGTCGCGCGCATCTCGGCGAGCACCATGTCGAGCATGCCGTCGATGCGGGCTACCTCGCCCAAGACCACGCCCGAGCGCATGGCCTCGCGCGTGTTGCGGCCGATCACATGCGTGGGCGCCGAAGGCTCGACCTGCGGCAGACGCGCCGCAGCGGCCGAGAGCGAGCGGGCGCCGAGCGCCAGACCCGGCGCGATGACGCCGCCCACAAAGGTACCGCACGCGTCGATGACCTCGATATTGGTCGTCGTGCCCAGGTCGATCACGATGCACGGAGAGCCGTAGACGGCACGGGCCGCCACGGCATCGGCGATGCGGTCGGGGCCGATCTCGGCCGGGTCGTCGTAGTGCACGGGCATGCCGGTCTTGAGGCCCGGCCCCACGGTGAGCACGCGCCCCGTGCAGGTACGGGAAAGCGCCGCCTTCCACGGGCGCTCGAGCGCCGGCACCACGCAGCTCAGCACGGCCGCCGTGGGCACGAGCGCGCCGGGCATGCCCGCATCAGCCGCCAGCGCGGCCATGACTTGAGCGAGACGCATACGCGCTTCGTCGGCCGTAATGCTCGATGGCGTCGTGATCTCGCACGTCGCAAGCGGGCATTCCTGCGCCGCGGCCGAATCCTCTGCAAACAGGCCAAAGCGAATGAACGTGTTACCCACGTCGACCGTCAATATATATGCGCACCCATTAAGCATCGTCGGCGCTCCTTTCGTCTGCCCAGCAGTATATCGCCTACCTAAACCAGTCATCCCAAAATGACTAGGTTGCGGCTATACTGATGCGCGGTCGTTTGCGAGCTCACGCGACGGCCTTTGGTAACCCGACTTCCCGCGCCGCATCCGTAGCGGCGCTCCCGGGGGAAGCGGATATACGCAAAGGAGTTCAATATGAGCAATCCCTCGAACCGCGCCTCGATGCGCGGGCAACTCACGCTGCGCGGTGTCGTCATCGGCGTCCTTGGCTGCGTGATCATCACGGCAAGCTCGGCCTACACGGCCCTCAAGATGGGCGCCCTCCCCTGGCCAATCATTTTCGCTGCCGTCATCTCGCTGTTCTTCCTGAAGCTCATGGGCAACGCCAGCCTCAACGAGGCCAACGTCACCCACACCATCATGTCCGCGGGCGCCATGGTCGCCGGCGGCCTGGCGTTTACCATCCCGGGCGCCTGGATGCTGGGCTATGCCGACCAGATCAGCTGGCTCGACATGTTTATCGTGGCGCTCGCCGGCACCATCCTGGGCCTGCTGGCCACCGCGCTCATCCACCGTCACTTTATCGTGGACGCCGCGCTGGAGTTCCCCACCGGCAACGCCGCAGCTCAGACCCTACGCGCCACCGAGGCCGGCGGCAAGACCGGTAAGCAGCTCTTTGGCTCCATGGCCATCGCAGGCATCTACAGCGTGCTGCGCGACGCCCTGGGCGTGGTGCCCAGCATGCTGTGCACGCTCAACATCCCCGGCGTGACCTTTGCCATCTACAACTCGCCCATGCTGCTGTCCATCGGCTTCCTCGTGGGCTTCGCCCCGGTCGCTTTCTGGTTTGCCGGCGCCCTGTTGGGCAACTTTGGCATCATCGTGGGCGGCACCGCTGCCGGTCTGTTCGACGTTATGACTGCGCAAGGCATCGTCAAGTCCCTGGGCATGGGCCTCATGATGGGCTTTGGCGTCGCCGTCGTCCTCAAGGACATCCTGCCGCAGGTCGCCGGTATCGTCCGCGGTCTTGCCGCCGACAGCTCCACCGACACCGACGAGCAGTCGCTCATCTCGGGCTCCCTTAAGCTCGACGCCGGCATCATCGGCCTGGGCGCTGCCGCCATCGCCGTGATCATCGCCATCGTGCTTGACCTTGGCCCCGTTCCGGCCGTCATCGTGACGCTGTTCACCTTTGTCACCACCATCATGAGCGCACAGAGCTGCGGCCAGACGGGCATCGACCCCATGGAAATCTTTGGCCTCATCGTTATGCTCATCGTGGCTGCCTTCGCTCAGATCGCTCAGGTCAAGCTGTTCTTTATCGCTGGCATCGTAGCCGTGGCGTGCGGCCTTGCGGGCGACGTCATGAACGACTTTAAGGCCGGCGCCGTGCTGGGCACCAACCCGCGTGCGCAGTGGATCGGCCAAGCCATTGGCGGCATCGTGGGCGCCCTGGTCGCCGCCGCCGTCATGGTCGCGCTCGTCACCGCCTATGGCCCGGACGCCTTTGGCCCCGACAAGAGCTTTGTCGCCGCGCAGGCAAGCGTCGTCGCCACTATGGTCTCGGGCATCCCGAGCGTGCCGTGGTTCGTTGGCGGCTTTATCGCCGGCATCGTCATGTACTGGCTCGGCATTCCGGCCATGATGATCGGCCTGGGCGTGTACCTGCCCTTCTACATGTCACTCACGGCATTCCTGGGCTCCTGCGTCAAGCTCGCCTACGACAAGTGGTCCGCCCACCGCGACGCCACCGCTGGTCTTTCTGACGAGAAGAGGTCTGCCAAGGACGCCGCCTTCCAAGAGCAGGGCCTGGTTGTCGCCAGCGGCCTGCTCGGCGGCGAGTCCATCGTCGGCGTTATCCTGGCGTTTGTCTCCTGTCTCTTATACACATCTCCGAGCCCACGAGACGTAGAGGTATCTCGTATGCC
>CABSYH010000154.1:0-4811 GCA_902481965.1 uncultured Collinsella sp. | reverse complement strand
CCTCTCTATCGTCGGCAGCGTCAGATGTGTATAAGAGACAGGTATAGAGCGCCGTCGAAAGCGAGGCGGCAATCAGCGCGTAGGGCAGCGTGTACCACAGGCGCGCATAGGCGATGACGGAAGGACCAGTCTCGGGCTGGACCACCAGCGCGGCAGCGTTGGTGATAGAAGTCGAGACAAACATGCACACCGTGGCGAGCAGCGTCGGGATACCGAGCGCAATCGTCTGGCGCAGTGCGGGGTCCTTAAAGTCGATATGGATATGGGGATGCACGCCGTGCTTGCCAAGCGCGGGGATCTGACATGCCATCTGAACAAAGACACCGAGGGTCGTACCGGCCGCAATCAAGATGATGCCGGCACGTTCGCCAAACTGTGCGGACACGGGCGCAAAACCCATAAAGCTCGCAATGACGATCACATTGTTGAGGACCGGGGCAAACGTCGACCAGAAGTAGTCGCGGTGTGCGTTGAGAACGCCCGAGAACACCGAGCCCAAACCATAAAACAGAATCTGGATGGCAAAGAAACGGAACATGAACGCAGCGGTATCCATGCTGCCGCCGTCACCCGAAAGGAACGATTGCGTCCAGATAAAGCCCGGGGCGAACACGGTCCCCAGCAACGAAATGCCACCCAGCACCAAAAGCAGAATGCCGAGCAGGTTGCCCACGTACTCGTTCGAGGCCTCGCGACCCTGCTCACGCCTCACACCCATGTACACGGGCAAAAACGCCGTCACGAGCATGCCACCCATCACGAGTTCGTAGAGCATATTGGGCAGGTTGTTGGCGACCTGATAGGAGGACGAGAGCAGCGACATGCCGATAGCTGCCGCCATTGCCCACGTGCGGATAAAACCGGTGACGCGAGACACGATAGTCAGGATGGTCATAAGCCCGGCGGAACGACCAACCGTGGAGTAGTCCGACGAGCCCATGTCGTCAGTGTCATCTCGCGACGAAGAAACTTCGGATGAGGGTGTCTGAGGCGCAGATTCTTTTGCAAAATGAGCTCCGCGCTTCAATTCTTCCTGCGGCATCGCTCAGTCCTCTCTCGTAATCGCGGCAACCGTCGCCCCGCAAAATGCAATTAAATCATCGGGTGCAAGCTCGAGCTGATAACCACGCTTGCCTCCCGAAATAAAAATGGTATCCCAAAGGACACACGTCTCATCAATGAGCGTCCGGTAGCGTTTTTTCATACCGACCGGGCTGCAGCCGCCGCGAACGTAGCCAGTCGCCGCAAGCAAATCCTTCACATGCATCATGGCCAAGGACTTCTCCCCCGCGGCACGCGCGGCGGACTTTAGATCGAGCTCGTCGGCAACAGGGATACAGCACACGACATAGTCGTTGGACGGTGTCACGCAGACCAAAGTCTTAAATCCTTGACCGGGCTCCTCGCCAAGCTGCTCCGAAATCGCGACCCCCAGGCCCACCGACTCATCACCATCGTCTTCGTACGTATGTAGAACATAGGAAATGCCGGCACTTTCCAGCTCGCGCATCGCATTGGTTTTTGGCGTCTTTACAGCCTTTGCCATGACATATCCTTTCCCTCGCATTCGGACGCAAGGATTAAGTATATGTCCAATTCGACTGCATACGTCACATCGGCACAGCAAGCGCCATCGAATCACAAGGAGTCGATGGCGCCCATAAACTGAATCGCCTATTTATTAAGCATCAAGTTGAGCCTGACGCTCCCGGTCACGCCTGAGCAACGGCGCCAAAAACTTGCCCGTATAACTCTGCGGACAGTCCGCAACCTGCTCCGGTGTGCCCGAAACCACGACGGTTCCGCCGCCGTTACCGCCCTCGGGACCCATATCGATCAGGCGGTCGGCAACCTTGATGACATCAAGGTTGTGCTCAATCACCAGCACCGTGTTGCCCGCATCGACCAAGCGCTGCAGCACATCGAGCAGCTGGCGGACGTCCTCAAAATGAAGACCGGTCGTCGGCTCGTCCAAAATATAGAACGTCTTGCCCGTCTGGCGTCGATGAAGCTCCTTGGCGAGCTTCACACGCTGCGCCTCGCCGCCCGAGAGCGTCGTAGCGGGCTGGCCCAGGCTCACGTAGCCCAAGCCTACATCGTACAGCGTCTGGAGCTTGCGCTTAATCTGCGGGATATTCCCAAAGAAGGCCAGCGCCTCGGTGACGCTCATGTCGAGCACGTCCGAGATGGTCTTGCCACGGTAGGTGACCTCGAGTGTCTCGCGGTTGTAGCGTTTACCGCCGCAAACTTCGCAGGGAACGTAGATATCGGGAAGGAAGTGCATCTCGATCTTGATCTGCCCGTCGCCCTTGCACGCCTCGCAGCGCCCGCCACTCACATTAAAGGAGAAACGACCCGGCGAGTAGCCGCGCGCCTTCGACTCCGGCGTACTCGCAAACAGCGCGCGAAGATCATCCCACAGGCCGATATAGGTAGCAGGGTTGGAACGCGGCGTGCGGCCAATCGGCGACTGGTCGATATCGATAACCTTATCGATACACTCGATGCCCTCGATTTTCTTATACGGACCCACGGGGCGCGTCGAGCGGTGAATGGCATTCGTAAGGGCAGGCGCAATGGTGTCGGTAACCAGGGAGCTCTTGCCCGATCCCGACACGCCGGTAACAACCGTAAGCGTACCAAACTCGATCTTGGCAGTAACGTTTTTGAGGTTGTTGGCTCGAGCGCCCGTAATTTTAAGGCAGCCGCGACCGGGCTTGCGCCGTTCATCAGGCACCCGGATCATTCGTTTGCCGGTCAGATAAGCGCCCGTCATCGACTCAGGACACGCCATGATATCGGCAGGCGTTCCCGCCGCGACTACGTGCCCGCCGTTGACGCCGGCGCCGGGCCCCATGTCGATCACGTAGTCGGCGGCACGGATTGTATCCTCGTCGTGTTCGACGACGATAACGGTATTGCCGATATCGCGCAGGCGCTCGAGCGTCTTGATCAGGCGCTCGTTATCACGCTGATGAAGACCGATCGAGGGCTCGTCCAGAATATAGAGCACGCCCATGAGACCCGCGCCGATCTGCGTTGCCAGTCGAATACGTTGTGCCTCGCCACCGGAAAGCGTCGCCGAGGCACGGTCGAGGGTCAGATAGTCAAGTCCGACATCGACCAGAAAGCGCAGGCGCTCCAGGATTTCCTTAACGATGCGCCCGCCGATAAATTGTTGGCGCTCGGTAAGCTCCAAACCCTCAAAAAACTCGAGCGACTCGCGGCACGATAGGCAGCAGACCTCGTAAATGGACTTACCGCCTACGGTAACGGCGAGCATCTCGGGGCGCAAACGAGCGCCGTGGCAACTCGAGCACGGCTCCTCGCGGATGTACTTCTCCAGGCGCGCCTTGGTGTTCTCGTTCGTCGTCTCGGTATAGCGTTCGTACAGGATGTTGCGAACGCCCGAAAACTTGGTATCCCACTGGCTGCGACGTCCGTCGAGCTTTTGGTAGTCGACCGAGATCTTCGTATCGCCCAGGCCATCCAAGAATGCACGACGCACGCGAGGGGGCAAGTCCTCCCACGGCGTATCGGTGCTCACCTTAAAGTGTTTACAGACCGCAGCGAAAATCTGCGGATAGTAGTTAGAGTTGCCAAACAGGCTGCCAAAGACCCCGTCGGCGATCGACTTCGAGGGGTCTTCGATTAGGGCCTCGGCATCGACCGTCTTCTTAAAGCCCAGGCCGTCGCACTCAGGACATGCGCCATAGGGAGCGTTGAACGAAAAATCACGCGGCTGAAGATCGTCAATGGAGTGTCCATGCTCCGGGCACGCCAAGGCCAACGAATACTCCAGCAGCTCGCCCTCGGTCCCCTCGGGAGCATCACGATCGGGCAGCATGTACACGTTTACATTGCCGTGAGCCAGCGCGGTCGCCTGCTCAACAGACTCGGCGATACGGCCCAGAGAATTCTCACGGATCACGATACGGTCGACCACGACCTCAATGTCGTGTTTGAACTTCTTGTCCAGGTCGATAGGGTCGTCAAGCGAGCGCACCTCGCCGTCGACACGCACGCGGCTAAAGCCCTCGGCGCGAAGGTCCTCAAACAGTTTGGTGTACTCGCCTTTTCGCCCGCGCACCACCGGTGCCAGCACAAACGCGCGGCGGCCCTCCCCCGCCGCCAAGACCTTGTCGGCAACCTGGTCGGTCGTCTGGCGCTCAATGACGCGGCCGCATTCGGGACAGTGCGGGGTGCCCACACGAGCGAACAGCAGGCGCAGATAGTCATAAATCTCGGTTACGGTGCCAACCGTCGAGCGAGGGTTTTTAGACGTCGTCTTTTGGTCGATCGACACCGCCGGCGAAAGGCCGTCGATTGAATCCAGGTCGGGTTTGTCCATCTGGCCCAAGAACTGGCGCGCATAGCTCGAAAGGCTCTCGACGTATCTGCGCTGGCCCTCGGCATAGATAGTGTCAAATGCCAGCGAACTCTTGCCCGAGCCAGAAAGACCGGTAATGACCACGAGTTGGTCGCGCGGAATGGAAACATCGATATCACGGAGGTTGTGCTCACGAGCGCCGCGAATAACGATAGAAGAATCAGACATGGAAGCTCCTTGCCTCCTATTGCATCGAATCATACTGCCGATGAGTTTAGCGCACTCGACGCGCACAGATGTTCGTAATACAAGATTCGCAGACCTTTAGCTTTGCGTATCGGGTGCTTTGTTTCTCGAAATGCCGTGGAAAGGTTACAGTAATCTAATACTGAACTTAATTTGCTGTAACAGAGGAACGTCCATGACCGATGTTAGCGTCGGATTATTTTAGCCAAATATAGTCGGCCGAGATTGACCAATC
>CABSYH010000153.1:0-4880 GCA_902481965.1 uncultured Collinsella sp. | reverse complement strand
AGATTCCTCTACGTCTCGTGGGCTCGGAGATGTGTATAAGAGACAGATGCTGCTGACGCTTTGGCCTCGGTGCCCTCCATCGTTATGGGCTTGTTTGGCTACGCCTTGTTTGTCGAGGCCATGGGCCTGGGCCTTTCGATGGTCTCTGCCGCTCTGGCGCTCGCGCTCTTGATGCTTCCCATCGTCATGCGCACCACCGAGGAGGCTATTCGCGCCGTGCCACGCTATATCCGTTGGGGCGCGTACGGCCTGGGCGCCACCAAGTGGCAGGTCGTTTCCAAGATCGTGCTCCCTTCTGCCTTTGGCCGCATTGCCACGGGCATCGTCCTTGCCATCGGCCGCGCCATCGGCGAAACCGCGGTGGTGCTCTACACCATGGGCCAGGCCATCAATCTACCTATCTCGCCGCTCGATTCCGGTCGTCCCATGACCGTTCACCTGTACCTGCTTGCCAACGATGGCATCAACATGAACGCAGCCTATGGCACCGCGCTCTTGCTGATGGTGATCATTTTGGCCTTCAACCTGTTTGCGCGTTTCCTGTCGCGCAAGCGCCGCTAGTTAAGGAGTCCCATGTCCGTCTATCAGTCCGCTCCTACGCTGGAGCAAGCGGCCATCACGGCCAAGGATTTCAACTTTTGGTACGGTGACTTTCATGCGTTGACGGGGCTCGACCTCAACATCGCCAAAAACGCCATCACCTCCTTCATTGGCCCTTCGGGCTGCGGCAAGTCGACGTTTTTGCGCTGCATCAACCGCATGAATGACCTGATCGAGGGTACGCGCGTCGAGGGCACCATGACGCTCGACGGCAATGATATCTATGCCGAGGGCGTCGACCCGGTCGATCTCCGTCGCCGCGTGGGCATGATCTTTCAGCAGCCCAATCCGTTTCCCAAATCCATCTACGAGAATGTCGCTTTTGGCCCTCGTCTGCAGGGCGTGACTAGCAAAAGTGACCTCGATGACATCGTGGAAGAATCGCTCAAGCGCGCCAACCTCTGGAAAGAGGTATCCAATCAGCTCAACAAGGATGGTTTGGCGCTCTCGGGCGGTCAGCAGCAGCGTCTGTGCATCGCGCGCGTGCTTGCGGTGCAACCCGATGTCCTCCTGATGGACGAGCCCTGCTCCGCCATCGACCCCACGTCTGTCTCTAAGGTCGAGGATCTGATGGCCGAGCTGGCGCCCGAGATGACGATCATCATCGTCACGCATTCAATGCAGCAGGCAGCTCGTATTAGCGACTACACCGCATTTTTCTTGCAGGAAGTTGCCGGCGAGCCCGCCACGCTCATCGAGTATGGTCAAACCGACGCGATCTTCACCAGTCCGGTGGACTCGCGGACGGAAGACTATATCACCGGCCGCTTTGGCTGATCGGTGCGACTAGTCCCAAGCCGATCGGATCTGGTCCGGTGCGTATTCACTGTGCGGGCGGCATGACCGCACCCAACTGATTGGAGTGAACCATGCGTAAACTGTTTTCCCGTCAGCTCATCGAGGCCCGCCACGAGATGCTGAGCATCTACGAGGCCGTCGATCTGGCCCTCCACGATGCCGTTAAGGCCTATGTGACCGACGACCGCAAGCTCGCCACCAAGACCAAGAAGCGCACGCTTTCGATTGACGCGCGCTGCGCTAACTTGGAGGCCGTGTGCTACAACCTGATCGCCACGCAGTCACCGGTCGCCTCCGACTTCCGCCTGCTTCAGACGATCATCTACGTCGACTTTAACCTGCAGCGCATGACCGATAAGGTCCGTCAGATCTGCCGCGCCACGCGTCATATGATCAAGGCCGACATCTCGCTGCCCAAGGAGCTTGTCGGCACGGTTGAGGCCGAGGCTGAGGCTGTCTACCAGGTGCTGGGCTCTTCGCTTTCCGCGCTCGTCACCAATGATATGTCCATCATCTGCAACTTGGCCGTCGAGGACGAGCCAGTGCACGCCGCCTACGAGAAGTTCTTCCGCACCTTTAACCGTATGGATACGGGCGACTTTATGGACGACGGCAGCAACTATGACGACCTGCGCCGCGCCATCATGGTTTCGCGCTACCTCGATCGCATCGCCTCGATTTCCATCGATGCCGCCTGCCGTCTGACCTTCCTGTTGACTGGTCAGCGCATGAATGCCGGCGATATCGCCCGCACTGATGAGGATGAGCTCGAGAGCATGCGCGTGCCTTCGGGCGAGGGTGTTATCATGAGGCCCGCCGTCGACGCGCGCTACGTTGCCAAGGTGCCCGTTAACGAGGTCAGCGAGGGTCTTCGCTATCTGCTCGATCATCTTGAGGACGAGGACGATGGCGAGGACGACGAGGAGTAAGTAACCCCGTTCGTCGAAAGATTGTAAATACCTATCTGAGCGCGGCCTTGCACATGCGGGGCCGCGCTCTTGCGTTAGCATGGGACTACTTGTTTGGCTGTCAGCGGAGGCGATTAGCAATGGATAACTATTTGGACTTGATGCGCGCTCGCCGCGAGCAGATTCTTGAACGTTTTTATGCGGCGCTCGATCGCGCAGGCCGTCCCCACGACGCCGCGCGCCTCATTGCCGTGTCCAAGACCGTTGGTGTCGATGAGACCGCTGCCGCCATCCAGGCGGGGTATCGCCATTTTGCCGAGAATCGCCCGCAGGAGCTGGTTCGCAAGCTCACGGGTCTGGCGGAGCATCCGGAGCTGCCCGAGGTGCGCTTCGATATGATCGGCAACCTGCAGACCAATAAGATCAATGCGGTGCTGGGCTCAGCCGAGCTGATTCACTCGGTGGGTTCGCTGCATCTGGCGCAGGCGATCTCGAGCCGTGCTGTCCGCAAGATTGAGGCAGGCGAGCTCGCCGGCCCCCAGCGTGTGCTCATTGAGGTCAATGTGAGTGGTGAGGAGTCGAAGGGAGGCTTTTCGCCCGATGAGATTCGCGCCGCCGCGGGTGAGCTTGCGGAACTTGAGGGAATTTGCGTACAGGGGCTTATGACTATGGCGCCCCGGGGGAATAAGGATGTGGCACGCCGCACCTTTGCGGGGCTTCGTGAGCTGAGGGATGAGCTGGAGGCGGCGCATCCCGATTTGAACCTGCCTGAGCTTTCCTGCGGTATGAGCGAGGACTTTGAGCCTGCCCTTGAGGAGGGCTCTACGCTCGTTCGCCTGGGCAGGGTAGTATTTAGCCCGGAGTTTGCAGTAAAATAAGGCTCTGAAGTGCGCACTGATTATCGGGGCGCCTGCACTAAACCGCGAGAGGACACAACCATGGGCTTCCTTGACGAGATTAAAAATAAGATGCACCTGGGCGGCCAGCAGGGTTACGACCAGGGTTATGGCCAGGACGACGACTACGGCTACGATGATGGCTATGACGATGGCTATCAGGGCAACGGTTACAGCGGTGCTTCGGGCGAGGGCTTCTACACCCAAGACGAGCCGAGCAACGGCCTGCTTGGTCAGACGCGCCGTGGTGAAGCTGAGTCGGTTGCCGTGTATACACGCTCCGGACAGTTGGTCGGCGATGACTCTCGCCATGCCACGACGTATAACCCGCCTTCGCGCTCGCAGGACAGTGTTGCGAGCGGTTATCGTCCTGGTGCTTATGACACGCCGTCGAGCTACGCCGAGAACACCCGCGCCCGTGCCGCCGCTGCGCCCGCGCCTGCGCCGAGCGATGCCTCGGCCTATGCGAGCAATATCATCAACGCCACGCCGCAGCTGCCGGCCTATGTCCTGCGCCCCGAGAGCTATGATGACGTGGAGACCGTGGTGCGCCGCGTTCGCACCAAGCAGCCTGTCGCACTGATTTTTGTGGGCGTACGCACCGAAGTTGCCAAGCGCGTTTTGGACTTCTCTTACGGCTTTGCCTGCGGTCTGGGTGCCACGGTCAAGGAGGTGGGCGACCGCGTGTTCATGGTGCTGCCCGCCGGTTGCGAGGTCAAAGATTCCGATCTCAAGAAGCTTCGTGCCGACGGCTACCTCAAGTAAAGACAAGACGAGGAGATTCCCATCAACATCTACACTATCGTCCAGCTGGTCAACACGCTGTTCAACTTCTATTCCACGCTCATTATCGTCTACTGCTTTATGACGTGGATTCCCATGAAGCAGGGTGGTTTGCTTCAGGATATTGCCGCGGTGCTTGATAGCGTGTGCGGTCCGTGGCTTAACCTGTTCCGTCGTTTCATCCCGCCGATGGGCGGTATCGATTTTTCGCCGGTCGTTGCGATTATTGCGTTGCAGTTGGTGCAGAGGCTGGTTCTGCAGCTTCTTATAGGTATACTCGTGTAGAACTGACTTAGTAACTTACGTCGGGCGTGTAGCGCCGAGGCGATGAAAAAGGAGACTTGTTATGGCTATTACCCCTGCAGACATCCAGGCTCAGACTTTCTCTGAGGCCAAGCGTGGCTACGATCCTGCTGAGGTCGACGTCTTCTTGGAGACGCTGTCCTCCGAGGTTGACGCTATGCTCGCTAAGATCGTCGACCTTAAGGGTCGTCTGACTGCTACCGAGCAGCAGCTTGCCGATGCGCAGGCTCAGCTTGCCCAGGCTCAGGATGTCACCGCCCAGGCCGCTCCTGCCGCCCCCGTGGCTGCTCCCGCCCCTGACTTCTCCGCTCAGGAGCGCCAGATTTCCGCTGCCTTGATCGCTGCCCAGCAGACCGCTGAGACCATCGTCAACGATGCCAACGAGAACGCTGAGCGTATCCGCAACGAGGCTGACGCCAAGGCCCGCGAGGTTATCCGCCAGGCTCTGACTGAGAAGCAGGCCGAGCTCGAGGAGATCGATCGTCTCAAGGCTTCCCGTGAGGAGTTCAAGGCCGAGTATCTCAAGCTCATCCAGCACCTGTCTCTTATACACATCTGACGCTGCCGACGAATAGAGAGGTGCAGATCTCGG
>CABSYH010000152.1:0-4927 GCA_902481965.1 uncultured Collinsella sp. | reverse complement strand
GGCATACGAGATTCCTCTACGGCTCGTGGGCTCGGAGATGTGTATAAGAGACAGAGCTTACGGTCTCCCCCGCCGGCATTGCGGGCTACGCGCTGCCGGGACGCATTACGGCTGTGGCACACACCAAACTCAACTTCCGCGTACGCCGACCGGTCGACGCCGCCCGCGTGCGCATTCTGGCAGGCGACGAAGAACTGTTTGCAGGCAAGGTCCGCCCGTTTAAACCGAGCGTAATGGAGAGCTTCCCGCTGACGGCAAAGGTGATTCAGCGCGCGCTCGACCTGGGTGTCAGCGAGATTGCCCTGTCCGTCGATCCCGTTGAGGAGGCGTAAGGCCATGAGCATAAACGCGATCGAAACGCTGCAGTTCAACTGCACCACCTGCCCATCCGAGTGCCTCCTGACCGTAGAGGTAGAGCGTGACGCAGACGGCGCCGCGGTAGAGGTGCGCTCCGTGACCGGCAACAGCTGCCCGCGCGGTGATAAATTCGCGCATCAGGAGCTCACCTGCCCCATGCGCGTGCTCACCACAACCGTGGCCGTATCCGGCGGCGACGAGGCGCTGCTACCCGTGCGCACGGCCGAAGCCATCCCGCTGGCGCTCCACGCCCAGGCGATGGACCTCATCCGCGGCCTAGTCGTCGAAGCCCCCATCCGCATGGGCAACGTCGTGTTGGAAGACCTCCTCCACACGGGCATCGACCTAATCGCCAGCATGGACATCGACCCAGCCTAAGCAGCCCATTTGGGACGGGACTTCATCCCCCTCTGCAGCTGCGGTGGAATAGTTCCTGTTTTAGGCCATTACCCCGGCAAACAGGAACCATTTCACCGCAACTTATGTGGGGGCGCATGGGATACCATGGTGGCACCCTAGCGAAAGGACGATGTATGGCACATGTCGATGACCAGCGTGTGGCGCGCGTGCTCGATGCGCTCGAGGCTCATCACCCCGGCGCACAGCTGCTCGTAAACGACCCGTGGTCGATTTACTATCTGACCGGTTTTTATGCCGATATGTTCGAGCGTTTTTGCGGCGTGCTGCTCGCACGCGATAGCGAGCCTGCGATCTTGGTCAACGCGCTGCATCAGCTGCCCGAGTACGACAATGCCCGCGTGGCCTACCACAACGATACTGACGTCGTGGCCGACGCCATCGCGAGTGAGATCGATCCGACCAAACCGCTCGGCATCGACACCGTTATGCGCTCCGGCTTTTTGATGCCCCTTATGGATCGTCACGCCGCGAGCGAGTTCTTCCTGGGCGACTTTGCCGTCACCGCCGCACGCGCCCACAAGGATGTCACCGAGCAGGAGCTTATGCGCGCGTCCTCGGCCGCTAACGACGCCGTGATGGCCGACGCCATCAAGCTCGTCCACGAGGGCGTGACGGAGCGCGAAATTGCCGACCAGATGCTCGGCCTGTATCGCAAGCACGGCTGCGAGGGCTTTAGTTTTCCGCCCATCGTAAGCTTTGGTGCCAACGCCGGAGACCCGCATCACGAGCCCGACGACACCGTACTCAAGCGCGGCGACGTGGTGCTGTTCGACATCGGCGGACGCCACCGCAACTACTGCTCGGACATGACGCGCACGTTCTTTTGGGGCGAGCCGGACGAGGAGACGGCGCGCATATACGACATCGTGCGCCGCGCCAACGAGGCCGCCGAGGCGCTCATCGCACCGGGCGTGCGCATGTGTGACCTGGACCGCGCCGCACGCGACGTGATTGAGGATGCGGGCTATGGGCAGTACTTTACACATCGCCTGGGACACTCGATCGGCTTGCAGGACCACGAGCCAGGCGACGTTTCACTCGTCAACGAGCAGGGCGTAGAACCGGGCATGACGTTCTCCATCGAGCCGGGCATCTACCTCCCCGGCCGCACCGGCGTCCGCATCGAGGACCTAGCCCTGGTGACCGAGAACGGCGTCGAGATTCTCAACGCCTACCCCCACGATCCGCTACGCCTAGACTAGCCTGGTCCCCAAGCCCCCAAACTAAGTTGCGGTGGAATAGTTCCTGGATGGGCTGCTAGAGCCCAAAAACAGGAACTATTTCACCGCAACTGATGAGGGGGTATGGGTTAACGGAGCAAGCCGGCCACTTCGCCGGCTAGGGTGATAGTGCCGGCTGCTACGAAGGACTCGCCCGCGGCATCAAAGGCAGCGAGGGCCTCGGACACGCTCGGGTATACGCCCACGAGCTTATCGGCATCAACGAGGGCAGCGAGCTCCTCAGCCGGCAGGGCGCGGTCGGAATCGGTCTGGGTCACGACTACGCGCGGAAAGGCGGGAATCAGGACGTCGACGATGCCCGCCACGTCCTTGTCTGCCAGCGCGGCGCATAGCAGCGTGGGGCGATTCTCCACGCACGGATCGATCTCATCCAGCGCGCCTACAAAGTTCTCGCAGCTCTGGGGGTTGTGGCAGGCATCGATCAGCTTGAGCGGATCGGTCCCCAGCACATCAAAACGACCCGGCGTGGGGCAACCCATAAGCGAGGCGTCGAGCGCATCGTGGTCGAGCTCGCGACCCAGATACCCCTCGCAAAGCATAATCGCGCACGCGGCATTCTGCGGCTGATACGCCGGCTTGACCATGCTCGACGTATAGATCGCACGCGGCGTGGTGCAGCTAAACTCAACCGTGTCGCCCACATGCGCCGGAAGTTTGGTCGTCGTGTGGCTCACCACGAGCGGCACAATGCCGCACTCGCGACAACGTGCGTCCATCACACGCTGAACGCTCGCCTCATGAGTGCCCTCGCCCAGAACAACCAGGCGCCCAGGCTTAATAACCGCAGCCTTCTCCCCCGCAATGGCCTCGAGCGTATCACCCAAAATACGTGTGTGATCGAGCCCAATGCCCGTAATGGCAACGGCGACGGGATCGGTCGCACTCGTGGCGTCCCAGCGCCCGCCCATACCAACCTCGAGCACGGCAACATCCACGCGAGCCTCGGCAAACACCACCAGTGCGGCAGCCGTCAGCAGGTCAAACGGCGTAATAGTATAGGCGCGCTCCCCCGCCGTCACACGACGGGCATTCACTCGATGCCCCGCCTCGACAGCGGCCGAAACGCCACGGGCAAACGCCTCATCGCTCACAACACGCCCATCGACCTCCATACGCTCGGGATAGCGCACAAGCTGCGGCGACGTATACAGCGCGGTCTTGAGCCCCTCGCCGCGAAGAATGGCAGCCGAAAAACGCGTGGTCGAAGTCTTGCCATTGGTACCGGCAACCTGAATGCAATCAAAGTACTCGTCCGGACGCCCCAGCTCATCGAGCATATCGACAACCGTCTCAAGCAGAGGCCCAGCATCCCCAGAAATCCGCCCCGTATCAGCAGCCAGCCCAACAGCCTCACCAAACGAAAGCAACTCAAACGAGAAAGGAACGACATACGACCCAGAACGCTTAGCCATAACCCAAAGTCCCCTCAACATAAAAAGAGGCCCGAATCAACAACGAGCCCCTCCCATTCAAAATATCAGCCAAACACCGCTTTGCAGCGAGATCAAGGTCACAACCAAGTGGCCCTACAAGGCAGCGAACGCCCCCGTAACCGCTATGGGAGCGGTTTGGGGCTTTGCTCGATACAAGTTCCGCACGAGCCGAAGGCCACTTAATGTGGCCTTCGTGCGAGCAGGACTGTCCGCAGTAGCGAGCAAAGCCCCAAACCGCGTCCCCCAGTACCGCCTACGAGAAGTCAGCAACCTGCGAGTTCAGCGCCGCCAGGATCTCCTTGAGCTCAGCTGCACGGTCCCTCTTCTTCTGCACCACCGCGGGCGCGGCCTTGGCCACAAAGCCCTCGTTGGCGAGCGTCTTCTCGCAGCCGGCAAGCTCCTTCTGAGCCGCGGCGATCTCCTTCTCAAGACGTGCCTTCTCGGCCGAAAGGTCAACCTTGCCCTCGAGCACCACAAAGGCCTCGACGCCGCTGTCGACCACGGCGATGCTCGCGGCCGGCTTCTCGACATCGGTACCCATGACCAGCGAAGCGGTGTTCGCCAGCGGCTCAATGGTCGAACGCAGGCTCTCGAGCTTCTCGATGTCCTCGGCACCGGCGCGCACGACCACGTCGAGCTCGGCCTTGGGGCTCAAGCGATAACGCGAACGCGTGGCGCGGGCGGCGGAAACGACGGCGCGGCACAGCTCAAACGCGCGCTCGGCGTCCTCGTCAACATACTTGGCGTAGTCGGCGGGCTCGGGCCACTTGGCGATCATGAGCGCCTCGGCGCGATCCACGTTGCCCTCGGCGTCCAGGTCGAGCACGCTCGCCGGCATGTTGTCCCAGATCTCCTCGGTGACGAACGGCATGAGCGGGTGCATCAGGCGAATAGAGGTGTCGAGCACAAAGATCAGGTTGCGCTGAGCCTGCAGACGGCCCTCGCCCTTCAGACGAGCCTTAGTGACCTCGACGTACCAGTCGCAGACCTCGTTCCAGAAGAACTGCTGCACGCCGCGGGCCATATCGCCAAAGGTGTAGTTCTCAATACCCTCGGTGACCATCTTCACGGCCTTTGCCAGGCGGCTGAACATCCAGGCGTCGGCCGGCGTCTCCACGACGGGCTCGCCGGGCGTGTAGCCCTCCATGTTCATGAGCAGGAAGCGGCTGGCGTTCCAGATCTTGGTCACAAACGACTTGGCCTGGTCGGTACGCGGGCTGTCGATGAGCTTCTTGGTCTTCTTGTCGATGTTCGCGTCAAACTTGACGTCCTGGTTGTTGGTGCACAGCGTCAGCAGGTTGTAACGCATGGCGTCGGCGCCGTACATACCGATGAGGTCCATGGGGTCAACGCCGTTGCCCTTGGACTTGGACATGCGGCTGCCGTCCTTGGCCAGAATCGTCGGGTAGATGACGACGTCCTTAAACGGCACCTCGTCCAGGAAGCTGTCTCTTATACACATCTGACGCTGCCGAC
>CABSYH010000151.1:0-4952 GCA_902481965.1 uncultured Collinsella sp. | reverse complement strand
TTCCTCTACGTCTCGTGGGCTCGGAGATGTGTATAAGAGACAGCTTATAGTCCGCCGCCGAGGCGGCACGGAAGGCGTTGACCGTCGAGTCGGAGCTCACATCAGTGGGATCGAGAACCTCGGCCGTGATGGTGTAATCGCCATCGGCAAACTGGTCCTTGGCGCTTTGATTGGACGAGCTCGCGTCATTGGCGGCAAAACTCACCGTATCGCCGAGCTTTTTGCCCGATGCCTTCAGGAACTTCGAAGTCACCGCGACTTCATCGGCGCTCTCGGGCAAATCGCCGTTCACGAGCACCGGCTGATCGATGTTCTCCTTGGAGAGACTCTGCACGACCACGCGCTCGCGCGTTGTGCCCACGGCGGTGTAGGCGGTCTCGGTGTAGATGCCCTCGGCCGTTTCGACGCCATCGACCTCTTGTATGGCGTCGAGATCATCGTCAGTCAGGCCATAGGTCGACTGCACGTTAATGTCATAGACATTTTGCTGGTCGAAGTAGGCATCAACCGAATCACACAGGTCCTCGCAACCCGCCTTAAGGCCGCACATCACGCTCACGCCAAGCGCGGTGATGACCACGATTGACAAAAAGCGCTTAAGACTGCCTCGGATTGTGCGGTAGATGCCACGGCGAAAAACCGTCGGCACCATATCGTTTGAGCTTTGGGCAGTGCGGTAGGTCGCGAACCCCCAGTCGCGGTCTGCGTGCTCCGTATCGTGGTTTTGGCTGTTTTGGCGATCTTGGTCCATGGGCGCTACCACTCGATCGTCTCGATAGGCACGGGATTTTGCTGGACCGTCTCGCTCTCCACGCGGCCGCTCTTAAAGCGGATCAGGCGATCGGCCATGGGCGCCAGCGCGGAGTTATGGGTGATGATGATGACCGTGATGCCCTGCTTGCGACAGGTGTCCTGTAGCAGCTGCAAGATCTGCTTGCCGGTTTTGTAGTCGAGTGCGCCCGTGGGCTCGTCGCACAGGAGCAGCTTGGGGTTCTTGGCCAGCGCGCGGGCGATGGACACACGCTGCTGCTCGCCGCCCGAAAGCTGCGCCGGAAAGTTAGCAAGACGGTCGCCCAGGCCAACCTGACGAAGCGTTTGCTCGGCATCGAGCGAATCGGGGCAAATCTGCGCCGCAAGCTCGACATTTTCGAGCGCCGTCAGGTTGGGGACCAGATTGTAGAACTGGAAGACAAAGCCGACGTCGGCACGGCGGTATTCCACGAGCTGTGCCTCGTTGGCGGAGCTCACGTCGCGCCCGTCCACCGTCACAGTGCCGGAGGTTACCGTATCCATGCCACCCAGGATGTTGAGCGCCGTAGTCTTGCCGGCACCCGAGGCGCCCAGGATAATGGCGAGTTCGCCGCGCTCAACGGTAAAGCTCGCGCCGTCGAGCGCGTGAATGCGGGCATCGCCCTCGCCGTACGCCTTGATGACGTCTTTGAATTCGATATAAGCCATCGATTAATTCCCATCTGGTCGGATAACTCTTTAGTATTACCCATTTCGCACCGACTAAAAAGGGACGGGTTTATTTTGGCAGGTTCTATATGGGGAAACGGCAGCTATAGATGAGGCGCCGGGGAGGCAGAGAAATCATCGATGGGGTCAGGCCGACCGCCAAACACAACGCACGCATCTCAATCTGTCAGCCAAATCATTCGAACAGCTGTTCGTTTCTATGATATGATTCCGCTATCTAAGCAGGCCAATACGCAGAAAGGCGGCCAACATGGCGTTCGACTTTAAGAAGGAATGCAAGGAGCTCTACAGACCTGCAAGCAAGCCGAGTATCATAACTGTCCCGCCTATGAGCTACGTTGCCGTTCGCGGAAAGGGCGACCCAAATACCGAAGGTGGCGAGTATCAAAATGCCCTGCCGCTGCTTTACGGCATCGCCTATACCGTCAAGATGTCAAAGAAAGGCTCAAGGAGTATCGAGGGCTATTTCGACTTTGTGGTACCGCCGCTCGAGGGCTTCTGGTGGCAAGACTCCCCGAGCGGCGACATCGATTATGTACGCAAGGACGATTTCAACTTTATCTCGTGCATCCGCCTGCCCGATTTCGTCACTCAGGATGACTTTGACTGGGCGGTCGCGGAAGCCACGGCCAAAAAGAAACTGGACTTTTCTGCCGTCGAGCTGCTTAAAGTTGACGAGGGTCTCTGCGTTCAATGCATGCATACCGGACCCTACGACAGCGAGCCGGCAACCGTAGACGCCATGCATGAATATGCGACCGAGCAGGGCTATGTCCCCAACTTCTCAGATACCCGTTTACATCACGAAATCTATCTCTCCGATCCACGCAAGTGTGCGCCGGAGAAACTTAAGACCGTGGTTCGTCATCCTATCAAGCGCGCTGAATAGCGTGGAGCGTCATTTCACGCGCTAGGTTTTAAGCCAGCCAACCAGCCGCCTCCTAGGCTGTCAAGCAATTATCTTGACGCGGCCCGTCGCATCTTATAAGTTTGTTTTGCTAAAGCTGGAAAGCCTCTCAACGATGCGCAACTCCAGCTCTTTTTCTATCAAGAGAGCAAGTGTCGGAAAGCAAAATGTCGGAAAGCAACGCATCGAGCAGAATCAAACGCTTGCTCAACACCTATAGCGGCCTCGTGCTTATGGGTGCCGTCGGAATCCCTATCGGCATCATCGTTGGCGCCATCTGCGCACTCTTTGGACGCGTGCTTCTGGCAATCGGCGCCTTCCGCGACGAACACATCGCACTGCTCCTTCCCTTCCTCGCCCTCATGGGCTTGGCCATCGTATTTGCCTACCGCACCTGGGGCAAAGGCACCGATCGGGGCATGAGCCTGGTATTTGACGTAGGTCACGGACGCGAGGATGCCATCTCCCCGCGTTTGGTGCCGCTCATTATGTTGAGCACGTGGGGGACGCACCTCTTTGGCGGCAGTGCGGGGCGCGAGGGCGTGGCCGTGCAGATTGGTGCAACCGTCTCGCACTGGATCGGCAGGCGTCTACCTTTCCGAAACCCCGGCAACACGTTTTTGCTCATTGGTATGGCCGCTGGCTTTGCCGGACTCTTTCGAACGCCGCTCGCTGCTACGGTCTTTGCTATCGAAGTGCTGGTCGCCGGACGCATGGAATACCGCGCGTTGCTCCCCGCGCTTACGGCTTCACTTGCCGCAAGCATGACCTCCGGCGCCCTGGGGCTCGAGAAGTTCGAGGTCGCCGTTACCGCCTCGTATGCGCTCGACCTCCCCGGTCTTGGACGGCTGGCACTGTTGGGCATCGCGTTTGGTATGGTGGGCGGCGCCTTTGCCTGGTGCCTTGCACATGCCAAAACACTTGCGGCGCGGCTGTTCCCCAACCCCTATGCACGCATCGCCGTTATGGGCATCGCGTTATCGGCGATTCTGTTCGCACTATGGCAGGGTCGATACTGCGGGCTTGGCACCAATCTGATATCCGCGGCGCTCGACGGTGACGGCAAGGTCGCCATCATACCTTGGGACTGGGCACTCAAATTCGCACTCACCATTACCACGCTTGCCGCAGGATATCAGGGTGGCGAGGTGACGCCGTTGTTCTCCATCGGAGCCAGCCTGGGTGTCGTACTCGCCGGGATTCTCGGCATGCCCGTCGAGCTCTGCGCCTCACTGGGCTACGCAGCCGTCTTTGGCAGCGCCACCAATACGCTGCTCGCACCCATCCTTATTGGCTGCGAAGTCTTCGGCTTTGGTAACTTGCCGATGTTCATTATTGTCTGCGTTGTGGCTTACCTGTTCAACATGGATAAGTCCATCTACGCCCTGCAGGAGCGGGCGTAGATCGATGTCCAGGCAGGTGGTCTCAGCCGGAAACGGCGTCCCACTCTGAGGCTGTATTCCGGGACACGGTTTCCGCTTGGAACGCCATTCGGAAAGCGCATCCCGCTTTAAAACGGAATTCCGGGACGTAGTTTCCGTCTGAGCCTCCATTCGGAAAGCATGTCCCGTTCTTTCACGGCATCTTGGCTATGCAAAGCGCTCGAGTGTTACTCCTCGTACGCGCCCTCAAGCCGCAGCAGCCACTCCTTGCGGTCGAGGCCGCCGGCATATCCGTTGAGCGAACCATCGGCGGCAACCACGCGATGGCACGGCACAATAATCGAAATGGGATTACGCGCGACCGCGGCCCCCACGGCACGGGGAGACGCAACGGGTGCTTCGTTTCCCGGTACACGATGTCGAGCCGCAACACGCTGGGCGATCTCACCATACGTAGCGACCTCGCCACGCGGGATAGAAAGCAGCTCAAACCAAACCTCGCGCTGAAACGCCGTACCAATCATATGCAACGGCGGCGTAAACCGAGGCTCCTGCCCCGCAAAATAAGCATTCAGCCAAGCCCAAGAACGCTCAAGCACCGAAGAAGCCACGCCATTTGCCGGACTCACCGAAGACATCCCACCGGTACCAGAAACCGCATCGGCGCCTTCAACATGTTCGGGATCTTCTTTGAGAAGCGTGGAGCCAAAGTGCTCCTGCCCCTCAAACCAAAGCCCCGTCAAACCGCGGCCATCAGCGGCAAGCAGGATTTCGCCCAAAGGCGAAGCAAACGTCGTCGTGACCACCAGCGGCTCCTTTCAAAACTCCGCAACATAATACCGCGAATTGTGCAGACAACCCCACAGATACGTCTGGGCGGGCTCGCAATTGCTTAAGCGAGGCTGTTTTCCCCAATCAAGCGAAGAAGACGCAGGGCTTCGACGCCAGAGAGGCACCTCTATCAGCTGAGCTCTAATACTTTCCCGAGAAGTGAACGAGTAAAAACGAAGCCCCGGAGCATCCACACCTTTAGCCCAAAAAACCGCAGGATTCACGCTGTAAAACCGCAGGAAATAGCGGTCAAAATATGCCAATGCTTCGGGGGTCCAAATAAGCTCGTTCACTTCACGGGAAAGTATTAGACCTGTCTCTTATACACATCTGACGCTGCCGACGAATAGAGA
>CABSYH010000150.1:0-4986 GCA_902481965.1 uncultured Collinsella sp. | reverse complement strand
GAGATTCCTCTACGTCTCGTGGGCTCGGAGATGTGTATAAGAGACAGATCCTGACATAGCCGCGCTCGATAGGCTGCCTGAGCGTCTGCAGCACACCGGTGGGAAACTCAGCAAGCTCGTCCAAAAAGAGCACGCCGCCATGGGCAAGGCTGATCTCGCCCGGATGCACCGGGCGCCCTCCGCCAATAAGACCCGCTGTCGAAATGCTGTGATGGGGGCTTCGAAATGGTCGATGCCCCGCAAGCAGGCCATCGATGTTCTCACCCAAGACCGAATGGATGCACAGCGCCTCTTGCTGGTCCTCAATGGAAAGCTCGGGCAAGATACCCGTCATGCGGCGCGCAAGCATGGTCTTGCCCGATCCCGGAGACCCGATCATGAGCAGGCCCAACTCCCCTGCCGCCGCAAGCGCCATGCCGCGCTTGGCGACCTCCTGCCCCAACACATCGGCATAATCGAGCTCGGGCTCAAAGGTGGCCTCGACGCCCTCGGAATCCAGATAGTGCCGAGCCGCCTCGCCCATACCGCGGGCAAGCTGCGACAGATGGTCGATAAAACCGCAGTCGACCCCCGCAAGCGGAACATGCTGGTCCGACCTACCGGCGATAAAAGACAGCCCCATATCGCGAGCCAGCAGCTGGAACGCCACCTCGCCCTTGACGGGAAGCACCGTACCGTCCAGACCAAGCTCACCTGCGATAAGGCAGCGATCGAGGTTGTCACGGGGAATCTGCTCATCGGCCGCTAGAACCGCGATGGCGATGGGCAGGTCAAAGCCGCTACCGGTCTTGCGGATATCGCCGGGTGCCAGGTTAACGGTAATGCCCGAGCGCGGGATCTCGAACCCGGCGGAGCGCATCGCGCAGCGAATACGACCGCGTGACTCCATCACCTCCATACTCGGAATGCCGAGCATCTGGATGCCCGGAACGCCACCGGCAAGCGAGACCTCGACCGTGACGTGAATCGCCTCGACGCCGCGGATGCAGGCCGCGTGAACGGCAAACGTCTCGAACGCCATCACGACACCTGCCAATCGAACGCGTTGTACTGATGCTCGATCTCGGCGATATGCCCGCCGCGGATGGTGACACCCACAGCATCGAAGCGAATCGCCTTGAGCGGATAATGCTCCATGAGATAGCAACTTGCGATGCGGCGGTAGCGGCGTTGCTTTTGGGCGTCCACGGCCTCCTCGGGAAAGACCCGCGTGGTGCAATCCAGCGAAACGCGTCTGGTCTTGACCTCGGCCATCACCACGACATCGTCAAGCTCATCGAGCAGCACCAGATCGGCTTCGCCCTCGGTGCAACGATAACCCTGCTCCAGCAAGGTGTAGCCGCGCTCGTTAAAGTAGTCGATGGTGATCAGCTCGCCCAGCATGCCCAGCTCACGGGGACTGAGTCCCTTGATAAACTCGGGCGTCATCGCCCCGCAGTCGAGCTCGCCGTTTTCCCAACGCTCCTTGAGCTGCTGCGTCTTGCTCTTTTTGCTTGCGGCACTCATGGGGTCTCCTTTCCCGCACACTGCATTGCCCCGATGATGAGGGCACCTTTCATGCGGGTAAGTACAGGAAGCAAACCAAAAGCTGACCAAATGCCGTCAAAAAACGGGCCGTACGCAGCAATGGTGTTGCATACGGCCCGCTACCAGCAGGTTTATAAAACCCCAGAGGTCCCTGTCTCCACAATTGGCCTAGAAAAGGCGCTCAGTCTGCAGAAAGTTTCCGCAAAAGCTCACGCGGTGCAGCGGACAAAGTCCATGTTTGCGAATGGCCTCGATATGCTCGGGGCTTGCATAGCCCTTCGACTCGGCCAGATGGTACTCGGGGTACTCGGCGTCGTACTCGACCATCATCTCGTCACGCGTGACCTTGGCCATGATGGACGCCGCGGCGATGCAGGCGATCTTGGCATCGCCCTTCACCACATCGCGCTCGTTAGGAACGGCGCCCAAGGGGTTGCCATCCATAAGCACGCAATCGGGCTCGAGCCCTGTATCGGCCACGGCGCCTGCAACGGCGGTACGGATAGCACGGGCCATGCCCATCTCATCGATATCCTTAGGCGCGATATGGCAAAAACCGATCGCCGTCGCCACCTCGGCAATCTTCACTGAGAGCAACTCGCGGCGCGCCGGCGTGAGCTTTTTGGAATCGTTGATGCCCCAGACGCGCGGCTCCATAGGAAGGCAGACAGCGCATACCGTCAAAGGACCGGCCACCGATCCGCGACCCACCTCGTCGACACCAACGACCACCCCATCGCCGCCAAGCTCATGCATAAGCTCGTACATGTCATTGACGCGCTCGCGCTCGGCAAGCTCTTTGGCATGGCGTTTGAGGGCGCGTTCGCAAGCCTTGATCACCTGCTGGCGCGGATCCTCGCGATAATGCTCCACGAGGGCGGGAATCTCCTCAAACGTAGCGCTCGCCAGCTCGCCAGCAACTTGCGATGCCGAAACCGAGCTCGTCATATTGGCCATACCAGGCCCTCCTTGCATGCAAATCGGATAAAAAGAAGGGCCACCCGAAGGTGACCCTTACGTCCAAACGAGTGGACAGACGCTGCGATCTTCTTAGCGCTTCTCGGGGATGCGAGCAGCCTTGCCCACCTTGTCGCGGAGGTAGTACAGCTTGGCGCGACGGACGCGACCATGACGAACGACCTCGAGCTTGGCGATCTTGGGGCTGTGAAGCGGGAAGGTACGCTCAACACCGACACCGAAGGACATCTTGCGGACGGTGAAGGTCTCGCGGGCACCGGCGCCGGCCATGCGGATGACGTCGCCCTGGAAGACCTGGATGCGCTCGCGGTCGCCTTCCTTAATGCGGTAGTGAACCTTGACGTTGTCGGCGACGCGAACCTGAGGAATGTCCTCGCGGATCTGCTGACGCTCGATTGCGCGGATGTAATCCATGTGCAATTCCTTACTCTTCTAGAGGTGCCGTACCACCTTGGCCGGCACGTAGTTGAACAAACGTATTCGAGTATACACGCGCGGGTTTCTGCTGCAAGAACAATTTTTTACGCAGACAAAAAGACAAAACCCGCACATGATAACCGCCCGCCTCACGAATGAGACGGGCGGCATGAAGGGGGCTACGCTAGGCGTCTAAACCCAAAACGTTAGGCGGAACGCTTGGCCTCGAGCTTGGCCTGAGCGGCAGCCAGGCGTGCGAGGGGCACGCGGTAGGGCGAGCAGGACACGTAGTCCACGTCGGCCACGTTAAACAGGCCTTTGATGGACTTGGGGTCGCCGCCGTGCTCGCCGCACACGCCAAAGTGCATGTCGGGGTTGGTGGCGCGACCCTTCTCGACGGCCATACGCACCAGCTCGAGCACCGCTGTGTCGATGGTCTCGAAGGGATTGTCCTTCAAGATCTTCTTATGCATGTACAGCGGGATGAACTTAGCCTCGGCGTCATCACGCGAGAAACCGAAGGTCGTCTGGGTGAGGTCGTTGGTGCCAAAGCAGAAGAAGTCTGCGTGATGGGCGATCTCATCAGCGACCATGCAGGCGCGCGGCAGCTCGAGCATCGTGCCCACGGGAATATTGAGCTCGACGCCCTCTTCGTCGGAAACCTCGGCGATCACGCGCTCGATAACCTCGCGGGTCTGAACATGCTCGGCCGTAATGGAAACGAGCGGGACCATAATCTCGGGACGCGGATCGACGCCCTCCTTGATGAGGCGAGCGGCAGCCGTGGCGACGGAGCGGACCTGCATGAGCGGCAGATCGCTAAAGACGATGGACAGGCGCACGCCGCGTAGGCCGAGCATCGGGTTGGACTCGACCATGCCGTCGATACGACGCAGGCGGGCGCGCAGGACGGCAAGCTCTTCCTCGCTGGCGCCAGCGGCTTCCTTCTTGGTGATGGCGACCTCGAGCTCGCGAGGATTATCCAGGAACTCATGAAGCGGCGGATCGAGCAGGCGGACGACCACATCGCGACCGGACATGGTCTTGAACATCGCCAGGAAGTCCTCGGTCTGAACCTTGAGCAGGTCGGCCAGGGCCTGCTGCTTCACGGCCTCATCGTCAGACAGGATAAAGCTCTGGATGATGTTCTTGCGGTCGCCCAGGAACATGTGCTCGGTGCGGCACAGGCCGATGGCCTCGGCGCCAAACTCGAGCGCGAGCGCGGCATCCTCGGGGTTGTCGGCATTAACGCGCACATGGTTAGCATGGCCACCGGTCTCGTCCAGGCGAATCTCGTCGGCCCAGGATAGGATGGTGTCCAGATCGGCGGTGAGCTCGGCGGAGACCAGGTCAACGGCGCCGTCGACGACGATACCCTGGGTGCCGTCGATGGAGATAACGTCGCCCTCGTGCAGCACGCGGTCGCTGCCCTCGATGCGCACGACCTTCTCGGCGGCGTCGATATGGAAGCGCTCAACGCCACAGACGCAGGGCGTACCCATGCCGCGGGCGATAACGGCGGCATGGCTCGTCTTGCCACCGTGGCTGGTCAGGATGCCCTCGGCGGCTACCATGCCCTTCAGGTCATCGGGGTTGGTCTCCCAGCGAACCAGAATGACCTTGTGGCCCTCGTTGGCGCGCGCGACGGCGTCGTCGCTCGAGAACACGACCTCGCCCACGGCGGCACCGGGGCTGGCGTTCAGACCGCTGGCCAGCGTCTCGTACTTCTTGGAGGCGTCAAACTGCGGGTGCAGGAGTTGGTCGAGCTGCGCGGGATCGATGCGGCTCACGGCCTCCTCGCGGGTGATCAGGCCCTCCTCGACCATTTCGATAGCGATGCGCAGGGCGGCGGTGGCGGTGCGCTTGCCCACGCGGGTCTGGAGCATCCAGAGCTTGCCCTGCTCGATGGTGAACTCGATGTCGCACATGTCGCGGAAGTGGTTCTCCAGCGTCACGAACACCTCCTCGAGCTCGCGGCCGGCCTCTTCCAGGCCCTCCACATGCTTGAGGTCGGCGATGGGGCTCGTGTTGCGGATGCCGGCCACGACGTCCTCGCCCTGGGCG
>CABSYH010000149.1:0-4995 GCA_902481965.1 uncultured Collinsella sp. | reverse complement strand
TCGTCGTCAGCGTCAGATGTGTATAAGAGACAGGGCCAAACACCAGCGCCACGCCCCATCCGAGCCTAAAGCAGCTGCGCCAGGTGCTGCGTGCGAAGGTGTTGTCGATCAGCACCTCGACAAAATACGTCGCAGCCATCACGACCAGGGCGACCACCCAGCTCACCGGGTTGTCCCAAACAAAGAACATGCCCACCCACATCAAAAACAGCACGGTCTCGCACCAGTGCATAAGGGTCATCTTGGCCAGCGTGCCGCCGCTCATCTCGGTGGCGACGCCCTGGACGATCTCCTGATGCGCATGATGCGAGTACGAAAGGTCAAACGGCGACTTGCGCAGCTTGATGGTAAGCACCGCGAGCAACGCGAGGAAAATGGGCGCGCTGTGCACGATGATGGGGACCGACTGCCCCGTCACGGCGATGGAATCAAAGCTGTCGGTGGCAAGGTACAGGCCCACGCTCATCAGCAGAACGGCGGGCTCGTAACTCATAACCTGCAGCAACTCACGATCGGCGCCGACCTGGGCAAACGGGCTTTGCGTCGAGGCAGACGCCAACACCACAAAGATCGCAGCAAGCGTCACCATAAAAGCGCACAGCAGCGTGTTGGAACCCGACACAAAGATGCCGCCGCCCACGACGGTAAAGATGAGCGCGCACGCCATGTAGGTATCGTCCATGGTGTTTACGCTGGCAGGGGCCTTGCGCAGCAGCTTGGCCACATCGTAGAAGGGCTGCAGCAGGCGCGGGCCCACGCGGCCCTGCATGCGGGCCGAAAGTTTGCGGTCAACGCCATCGATCAGGCCGCCCACAAGCGGCGCCAGCAAGGCAAACGCCACGGTGCCAATAAAAATGCCCACGACGCCCGAGCCTTCAAAATACTTGCCGCGCAGCACCGAGGGCGCGCTCATGGCAAGCCGCTCGGGCCCAATCCACGCGCAGCACAGCAGGGCAAACAAGATAATGCTGCAGCACACGACGCTACCCGCGGGGCCGATACGCTTCTCGCCAAGGGCGTCCTCCGAGTACCAATTGCGCTTTTCGGCCTTTACCTCGTGTCCCATCGAGCCGCGGAAATGGCGATATTTGTCGGTTCCCACACCCGAAAGATATACGTTTACATGCGGTTTGTTGCTCACGCGGAATGAAGTCAGCAACACCACGGCAATAAAAGCCACGATAACCACCATCAGATACATGGCGTCCTTGCCAATAACGTACGGCACGCGGCCAAACACCATGGCCAAGTAAGGCGACACCAGACCGCTCGAGATAACCGGGAACGCCACGCAGCACAGAATCAGCAGCGCGGCGATGGTGTTGAGCGCCATCCATTCGGTCTTATGGACATTGACCTCAACGTTTTGAGCCGTGGGGTCGACGCCCGAAAGCTTGGCAAGCCACTTGCCCCAGAAGAAGAACGTCGCGGCCGAGCCAAAGGCAAGCACCATGATCATGAGCACGTTGCCGGTCTGGGCAAACGCCACCAGGGCGCCCCACTTGGACACGAGCATGCCAAACGGCGCCACAAACATGCCCATGATGCCCAGCATCATCAGGCGCGTCAGGTGCGGCATGCGGCTGAACATACCGTCCATGTCCTCGATATTGCGGCTGCCGATATGATGCTCGGCGGTGCCCACGCACAGGAACAGCAGCGACTTTGCCACCGTATGGAACAAGATCAGGAAGATGGCAGCCCACACGGCCTCGGGCGCGCCAACGCCCAAGCAGGCACTGATGAGGCCCAAGTTGGAAATGGTGGAGTACGCGAGCACGCGTTTGGCGTTGCTCTGCGAGATGGCCATGAGGGCAGCGAGCAAAAACGTGATGGCACCCACACTCGTGACCATAAAGCCGGTCACAGGATAGATGGCATAGAGCGGGCTCAACTTGACCATCAGGAACACGCCGGCTTTGACCATGGTTGACGAGTGCAGCAGGGCGCTCGTGGGCGTGGGGGCAACCATGGCACCCAGCAGCCAAGTGTGGAACGGCATCTGTGCGGCCTTGGTGAGCGCGGCGAGCGACAGCAGAACGACCGGCATCACCAGCAGCGCGGACTGCGCGGTTCCGGCGCCGGAAAGCTCGATCATGCCCGAGATGGTCAGCGGCATGCCATTGACGTGCAGAAACATAAGGCCCGCCAAAAACGCGATGCCGCCCAGCATGTTGAGGATGATCTGGGTGAAGGCGTTTTTGATGGCCTCGGGCGTGCGCGTGTAGCCAATCATAAGGAACGAGCACACGGTGGTGATTTCCCAGCCGCAGAACAGCCACTCAAGGTTGTCACTCGTCACGATGACGAACATGGCCGAGAGGAATAGAAACATAAGCGCCAGGAACTGCGGGCGACGATCGGGCACGGTCTGCCCGCGCAGCGCGGCCTCGTGCTCGTCATGGGCCTGGAAGTCCTTCATGTAGTCCAGGGCATACACGCAGATTAGGCTGCCGACGATGCCGACGGCGAGGACCATGATCACGCTCATGTAGTCCAGGTAGAGCGGCGTCGCCGTGACGACCTCGACCGCAGGCAACGCCATGGCCGCAAAGGCGAACGTGCCCACCAGCTGGACTGTGCCGAGCACCGTGGCGAGCGTGCTCTTAAATTTGCGCGCGTTGTACAGGATGACGTCGCACAGGATCACGTCGATGGCGGAGATGATGATCGAGAGCGTAGACGAGGTGCCGGGGGCAACCTCAAAGCTCTGCGGACCCGTACCAAAAAACATGACGGCGACTACAACTGTCACCGCCATGATAATGCCGGAGCCTATGAGCCCCACCGCATCGCGGGCGCGGTCGCCGCGCGCGAACAGCATGCCCAGCGCCGGTACCAGCGGAAACAGGGTAAGGAAATACAGTAGCGTCATACCATCACTCCCCCATGCAAAAACGCTGCAATTGTTTAACGTTATAGCTCAATTGATGAGTAGCGGCAGCGGGTTTTCGGTCAACTGGGGAGTTTTAGGCGTACGGGGCAAGGAGTCTGTCCGCATTGGAGCAAAGGGGCGACGCTCCCCCTATCGCAGCGGTGGGCGCACGGGCCACTGCGCGCGGTTTATTGGCCATTTTGGAGGATGTCCCGATAGGCTCGCGGCGGTCCAAAAAGTTGGCGCGGCAAGAAAAATGCGCTCCTGTGGGCGCACCATCCCGTTTGCTATTCCGCCTTTTTAACGCGCGGCTTGCGACCGCGCGGCTTATCGACCAGTGCGGCCTCACCGCTCTCGCGGTACTGACGGCACCAAGCCTTGACCGAAGACTCGCTGGGAATCTTGTGCTTGATCATGGCCTCGCGAACCGTCAAGCCGTTTTCCAGACGGTCCTTAACCGCAGCGAGCTTTACGTCGTACGAATAGGTGTGATGATGCGAACCGGCATTGAGAACGGCGTCGGCACCGCCCACGGCATACGCGCGGGCCCACTGACGAGCCGTGGCCTGGGGAATGCCAAGCTCCGCAGCGAGGGCGCGATGACCGACCCCCTCTTGGAGGATCTCGACGGCGCGCTGCCTAACCTCGGGCGCATGCGTGCGAGTCCTAGTTGCTTCCGACATACCTGCCACTTCTTAGCCTTAACCGTTAATCTGCTTTCTTACGTGCAAGTTAGATAGTAGCATTTTACTGTTTGCTCAAAGCAGTTAATTAAAATAGACGCGGCGTTATCTGGGCATTTGGCACCAAATTACGACATTTCTTTATCGATTATTTACGCTGGTAGCTGACTCGCAGCTAATCGTCATTCGCTTGTCGACAAAATTGGCATCTCTTTATGTCCTTTGGTATAGAGGATATAGTTATTAACCCCTCCCCCAATAATTTTGAGTGATCTGCAAGGCAGTAAACGTCCTCACTCCTCATGATTACCGCGCATTGCCATCCACCGGAGCAAAACAAAAAGGGCGGGACCTGCGCGCTTGCAGGCCCCGCACCGGTTGACATCCGACGGGACACAGCCGGGCGAGACGGATCCGTGCTACCGCCCCGCCTGGCCGCGAAGTTAACTACAGCTCGTTGGCCGCGTGATATGCCGTGCGAATGGCGCTCGCGATGTCGGCGGTGCGCTCGCCCGAGCAGTCTCCCACGCAGGTCACGGGCACCGTCACGCCATCCAGGTCAAACGCGTTGGCCTTGGAGCCCACGGCCATCACCACGTAATCGCAGGCGATCTTCACCGGCTCCTCGGCGCCGTCCTCGGTGGTGCGAACAGCCTCCACGCCCTCGTCGGTAATGGCGGTCAGGCGGGTCTTCACGTGCTGCTCCACGTTGTGCTCTGCAAAGTCGCTCATAATCAGCGGCAGAATGGTCTCGGACTCGCCCGCGGCAATCTTGTCGAGCATCTCGACAATCGCCACCTCGCAGCCGCGCTGCAGCAGGTACTCGGCAGTCTCGGTGCCCACCAGGCCACCGCCAATGACGGCGACGCGGCCCGTAAGCTCCACCTTGCCGGCCAGCACGTCCCAGCTCGAGACGACCTTGTCCGAGTCGGCACCCGGAACGGGGATGACCACGTCGTGCGCGCCTACGGCCACAATCGCAGCGTCGGCGGCGTTGAGGTCCTCAGCGGTAGCGGCATGGCTGAGCTCAACCTTCACGCCCAGGCCAGGCAGAATCTTCTCGTAGTACTCAACCGAGCGCATGATCTCGTCCTTGCGCGGAGGCGCAGCCGCCAGCACAATCTGGCCACCCAGATGATCGCTCGCCTCGTAAACGGTCACGTCGTAGCCGCGCTTGGCCGCCACGCGTGCGGCCTCTAGGCCGGCGATGCCGCCGCCCACCACGGCGATCTTCTTGTCGCCCTCGCCCGGCTTAATGGCTATGGTCGCCTCGTCGCCGTTCTCGGCATTGAGCACGCACGAGATGTACCTGCGATTTTGAATCGCATCGACGCAGCCCTTGTTGCAGTTGAGGCACTCGCGAACAGGCTCGCCCGTGGCGGCCTTCAGCGCAATGTCGGGGTCGCACATGAGCGAGCGACCGTAGGCGATGATGTC
>CABSYH010000148.1:0-5022 GCA_902481965.1 uncultured Collinsella sp. | reverse complement strand
ACGGGGGCTTTTCTTTTATGTCGCCGCTGCATGGATTCGAACCTCGGTCGAGGCGCGAGCGCCAAGAAAACGCGGAGCGTTTTTAGCGAGCGGGCGAGCACGCCGGCAGGCGGGCGAAGCCGGTGCGGATCCGCGCAGCGGATGCGCGGAATCCTATACGCCGCACCAATCGAACTTGAAGCCTCCGGCAACGGGGGCTTTTCTTTTATGTCGCCGCTGCATGGATTCGAACCTCGGTCGAGGCGTGAGCGTCAAGCGGACTATTTCCTGTCGACTCGTGTAAGATTCCGAGTAGGTGTCGCGGCCCATCCGCGACCACTCCTTCTCTCAACGACCGATCAGGGTGATACTTCGTGGCAGAGCGTCCGACATACAAGCTCAGGTTTCTCGATCCCAAGAAGCGCTTTCCGGCGATGCCCGAGCAGCCTGCGGGACGCTCATATGGCGTGGTCTGGAAACTCTTTGGCGAGGACCAGCATGAATCTTGTTATGTCGTCGAATTCGTTGGCAAAAGTCATGTGTCGCTTTTGGGCTACGTAAGCGTTTCGGGTGAGGTGTACAAGGTGGACCGCCCCGTTAGCGAGGCTCCGCTGTCCAACGATCCCGACATGGAACTGGTCCTTGACGAGTCGGATTCCAGTATTGGTGAGATTATGGTAAGGGAAGCCAGCGGTGCAATGCGCGCATGCGCGCGAACCGTCGGCTCTCCCGAAGGCCCCATGCGCGAGCAGTCCGATCACGAGACATGGAATTCGGCCCGCTCCCTTCCTTACGGCGAGTTCATGGCATCGATGTTCCTGCGCTACGTGATATTTGCCAACTCCGAAAGCGCTATTGCGAACACGGCGGACGCCGGCGGACTCGACGAGGGTATGCAAAACGTTGTCGACAAGATCAAGCTCGTAAAGTTGTCCGAGCCGGTCGAGGTGTTTTTGGGCTTTAACACGGCACCGCTCCCCGATGCTATCGAGACGCTGCTCTACCGCGTTGACCATGCCGAGAATCCGAGCGGTATCGAGCGTTATGCCGCCGCCCTTATGAGTGAAATTGACTTGCCCCGCCTGCGCACCATCGCTGCCAAGTCCGAGATGAGCTTGGCTCGCATTGATCGCTCAAAGCTTTTCTATCTCAATTTTGATCGTAGCCTGCTGGACCAGGACGAGATTGACATGCTGCTTGCCATCGAGTGCCGTCTCAACCGCCTCTCTGGCATCCTCGAGCGCATCGGGGCCGGATTGGCCCCTGCGGCATCCTCGCCGAGCCTTGAGGGCTGCGCGCTCTTTGATGCATGGCATATCGCCAAGACGACCAACGATGTTCCCCGACTGCTCGATACGGCCTCGAGCGATAACCCGTGGGGCAAACCGGGTACGGTGGCTTGCCAGCCGGGCGGTGAGTGGGATGTGCGTACCCGCTTCGCGCGTATTGTCGAGGCGCTTAACGTGGTCACACGGCTCGACTATACCTATCGGGCGAACGTTGCCGAGGGGATTATGCTCGTTCGGTTTGGGCGGTCTGTCGTGGATGCCATGCCACAACGTGAATACGACGCTCAGGATGACGCCTGGCGCGAGCTGGACGAGGACATGCGCGCGATCTGGGCCGCGGAGCACGATGCGCGCGTGGCACTTACGCTTGCGGCAGCGTGTTTTGCCGCGGGCGCCTGCATCACGCGCTGCTATGTGCAGATTGCTGCTCCCGACAGTGAGCAGGGCGAGCGCGTTGTCGCAACGTATTTCTTTGGGCGCGCGGCCTATCTGGCCGATTGCGTGCCTGTCGCCAAGGATCTTGAGAGCATGGACATGGACGATATGCCGTGCAAGCGTGTGCTTGAGGCGTATGAGTCAACCGCTCCGGAGACGATTGAGCCTGCGGAGGTTCATGCTCGTCCGCGTGATGACCATCGCGCGCTGCTGCCGGCGCTGCGTGATCTGCTGCTTGCCGATACGGCTGACGAGTTGGAGGTCATGGAAGAGGACGACGACCCATACGTGGCGCGTGTTGTTGAATTGCGCGAGCAGGCAAAAGTCGACCGCACAGGTGCTTTTGAAGGCTTTTCCCGGCTTGTCGAGGAGTTGGAGGCTAAGTGCGCCGTCGCCGAGCTTTTGGCGACGGGCCCGGTTCAAACGCAGTTTTGCGATAACCAGCTGGTGCGCATGGTGCTACCGGTGTTGGAAGAAGACCGCTCTGTGCGAATCCTACGTGCGCCCGATGCGCTGTACTTTGCCCAGCACGAGATCTGCAGCTTTTACGCCGAGCAAGAGGACTTTGAACGAGCGCTGCCCGAGGTGCGCCATCTTTACGATCTGGCGCGCTCGTCCATGCAATCGCACTTTGCGCTCATCAACGTGCTTGCGCGTCTGGAGCGCTTTGACGAGATTATCGAGGTGGCGCGCCACGGCCTACGTATTGCCAGCGATCGTTCTGCAATCGGCTACCTGTTCTATCGCTTGGCGTTTGCCTATTGGAATTGCGATCAGCTCGACCTGGCGCTGGCTTGTTACCGTCTAGTGCCGCGCGGCGAGGAGTCGGGCGGCAGCGCGCTGGAAGAAATGCAGGGCCTTATGAACGAGATGGGCGTCAGCGAGCCTCCGACGTTCGAGGAAGCGGTCGAGACCATCCGCAAGGCTGGACTCGAGTTGCCGCCGGTGTCCGCCGTGACGAATCAGCTGGCAGATGCCGCTGTGCAGCTGGTCGACAACGGCTTCTTTTTCCTGGCACGCGGTTGCATCTTCCAAATGTGGCGCACCATGGGCAACGACGAGCTCGGCTCCCTCAACCGCTCGCTGGGGTAGGCGAAGCTTCCAATGAGGAAAGGATGCTAGGCAATTAGAAAATTTCCTCTTGCCCATCCTTGGCTGTTTGGTTACTATAGAACGGCTGTTACGGAGAGCTGACCGAGAGGCCGAAGGTGCTCGCCTGCTAAGCGAGTATGCCCCAAAAGGGCATCTGGGGTTCGAATCCCCAGCTCTCCGCCAGTTTAACCTTAAAGAAGGGTCCCATCGGGGGCCCTTTTTTATTATCGAGAAAGGGCGCTGGGGATTCGAACCCGAGAGGGCACGGGCGTTAAGCAAACGCGAAAGCGTTTGTAGCCCGTGGGCGAAAAGCCGCCAGGCTTTGAAGCCGGAGGGCATGCGTAGCATGCCCGGACATCCCCAGCTCTCCGCCAGTTTAACTTTAAAGAAGGGTCCCATTTGGGGCCCTTTTTTAATTAGAAGAATGTTAGCTGGGGATTCGAACCCTCAAAAAAAGAGGCATCCTTTCGGACACCTCCTTTCAGCGAGTGTATTGTTCTTCGACCTTACACCTCGGGTGCCTTGGCTACGGTCTCGCTCTCGGCTGTGAGCGGGCGGTTGTCGATGCGGCGGCCCAAGCGATCGAGCTTCACAAGGAGCCACTCAATGGGATTCGGCCCTGCGCCTTCCTCGTCAGCAACCAGGTCCATGACGGCGATCTTGGTGCCGTCCTGCTTGAGTGTAACGCTGCCCACCTTGTCGCCCACATGCACCGTGCCCGAAAGATCGTCGTGGCTAACCTTTTCGGTCACCTCGCCGGCAAGGGAAAACACGGTCGCTTGCGCCGTGGGGTCGGCGAGCGTGGCGTCGATCGTCTTGTCCGTCCAATCTGTCTGGCTAATGCGTGCCATAAGCGGGTTGCCGTTGGCGGTCTTTTCCTGCGTGTTGGCGATCGCGACCGTGACCTTGTGGCCGTAGTACCAATTGGCAAGGGTTGCGGTATCGGTAAAGCGCTGATCGGTGGTGGTGGAGTTCAAAATAACGGTGTAGATCTCGTCGCCATCGCGGTTGTAGGCGCTCGTAAAGCAATAGCCCGCGTCGTCGGTGGTGCCGGTCTTGCCGCCGATGTTGCCATCTTGGCCCAGCAAATAGTTATGCGTGTCCATGGAATGCGAATGGTCGGTGCCGTCGGCGCCCGTGACCTCGATCCAGGAATCCTCGCTCGCTACGATCTCGCGGATCGTGTCGTTTTTCATGGCCTCCTGCATCATTAGCGCTACGTCATGTGCGGTTGAGTGCATATCGCCAGCCCACTCATCAAAGTCCAGACCATGCGGGTTTTCAAAAAGCGTACCGGTACAGCCGAGCTTCTTAGCGCGCTCGTTCATGGCCTTCACAAAGGTGGCCTCGGCGTCTTTGGTCTTAGGGTCGATCTTCTTGCCCACATATTCGGCGAGCACGATGGCGGCGTCGTTGCCCGAGGGAATCATCAGGCCGCGCAGCGCCTGCTCCACGGTAAGCTTGTCGCCTTCGAGCAAGCCGGCGGTCGAATTACCCACGGTGGCTGCGGCGTTGCTTACCGTGACCTTCTCGTCCATCTTGCAATTCTCGACGGTTAGGATCGCGGTCATGACCTTGGTGATCGAGGCGATCTTGACCTGCTCATCGGCGCCACGGGCATAGTAGACGGTGCCGTCTTTGCCCATGACGAGGGCATTGGTCGCATCGATATCGGGCAGGTTTTCGGCCGTGATGCCGCGCGCATCGGCGGTTTTGCCGCAAACATTGTCGGTCGTGAGCACTTGGGCGCCGGCGACGGTGGGCACGCCAGCGGCAAGGGCGATAGCGCAGACAAAGCCGGCGGCAAGCTGGGCTGAGCGCTTTGCAAAAGAGGTGAGGGACTTCACGGATTTCGCTTTCGACGGGATGGTCTCTTCTGGAACCAGAGTATATCGTTTGCCGGCGTCGGCGATCATCGCGTGCGTGCGTGGCCCACATCCGCGCCCGAACGGGCACAAGGGTGCTTAAGGCCGACTTAATCACCCGCGCTTGTTGTGTGTGGCATGCGTCGCCTCGGGCATAATGGAGCGCGAGAGGAGCACGCATGAACGAGCGCATTTTGGTAGTTGATGACGAAAAGGCCATCGCCGACTTGGTTGGTATCTACCTTACAAAAGAGGGCTTTGATGTCCAGATTGCCTATAGCGGGGCCGATGCGGCCAAGGCAATCTTGGAGCCTGTCTCTTATACACATCTGACGCTGCCGACGAATAGAGAGGTGTAGATC
>CABSYH010000147.1:0-5058 GCA_902481965.1 uncultured Collinsella sp. | reverse complement strand
CGAGATTCCTCTACGTCTCGTGGGCTCGGAGATGTGTATAAGAGACAGCTTGTGCTTGGAGATGCCGGCGGCCTCCTCGATGAGGGCGCGACGCTCCTCGGGGCGGCTCTGCAAAATGGCGTCGAGCTTGCCCTGGCTGATGATGGAATGCGTATCCTTGCCCAGGCCCGAATCGTGCAGGATGTCCTGAATGTCCATCAGGCGGCACGGACTCGAGTTGATGAGGTACTCGCTTTCGCCCGAGCGATACATACGACGGGTGATGGCAACCTCGTCAAAATCGACGGGCAGCATATGGTCCGAGTTATCGAGCACCAGCGTGACCTCGGCGACACCCACCGGCTTGCGAGCCGACGAGCCCGAGAAGATGACATCCTCCATGGCCTGGCCGCGCAGCTGCTTGGCGCTCTGCTCGCCCAGAACCCACAGGATGGAGTCAGAGATGTTCGATTTTCCCGAGCCGTTGGGACCGACGATGACGGTCAGGCCCGGCTCAAACGTCATATGGGCGCGGTCGGCAAACGACTTGAACCCTTTGAGCGTGAGGGACTTGAGATACACGGTTCCTCGCTTACACGTGCTTCTTGTTCAGAATCACGCCGTTGGTGGTGTAACCCATGCGGTCGAGCGCTTCGAGCGCGGCGGCTCCCTCGGCTTCCTTCTTTGAGGAGCCGGAGCCGCGACCCTGACGAATACCATCGATCAACACCACGGCGGTAAAGGTGGGCGCATGCGCCGGGCCCTCGGAGCCAACGAGCTTATACGCTGGGGGCTCGTGACCGTCGGCCTGCACGCACTCCTGCAAAAACGACTTGGGGTTCGCAGGATGCTCGGCACGCTCGGAAGCCAAATGCGGCTTAAGCGTACGGTGAATGAACTCCGCCGCCGCATCCCAGCCGGCATCCAGGTACAGCGCACCCACGAGCGACTCATAGACGTTCTCGAGGGCCGAATGCAGGCCGCGCGCACCAGTACCGGTCTCAGAGGCACCAAAGATGATGATGTCGTCGATGCCCAGCTCGTGAGAAACCTCGGACAGCGTAGCACCCGAGACAAGCGACACCTTCAGGCGCGTGAGCTTGCCCTCGTCAAACTCCGGATAGGACTCAAACAGGGAGCGTGCGACCACAGCGCCCAAAATGGAATCGCCCAAGAACTCAAGGCGCTCATAGCTGGCAGAAACCGGCTGTCCCTCGACTGCCGAGGGATGCGTAAGGGCCGCGCGCAGCAGCACCTTATTGTTGAACTCGTGGCCCAGGATTTCCTGGGCGCGCGTAAGTCGGTCGGATAAAGCCAAGACTTAGGCCTCCTTGGCAGCTTCGATAGCGTCGACGGCGTCGGCGACAGAGTTGAGCGACAGCAGGGTCTCGTCATCGATTTCGAGGTCGAACTCGTCCTCGATGGCCGTCACCAGCTGCAGACGCTCGAGCGAATCGGCATCGAGATCGTCAAAAGTGGTCTCGTCGCTAATGTCGGCGACATCGACGCCCAGCACGTCAGCGGCGATTTCGGCGATCTTATCGAAGATTTCGGAGCGGTCCATAGCGCTTCCTCTCGTATGTCATGGAACACGACACAACACGGCAATCGGAGCCGCGTTGCAATACGGCTCCGATTCTACCCCACACGGTACAGGTTGAGCCACGTAACGGGGCTCTTACAAAACGATACCGTCCATGGAATTGGCAACGTCCTGGACAAGCCCGGCACGTACGGCCTGGGCCGCGGCAAGCGTACCGTTCTTGACGGCCTCGACCGACGTGGCGCCGTGGCCGATCAACACGACACCGCGCAGGCCCAGCAGGATCGCGCCGCCCTTGGCGTCGCCCGAAAGCTTGGCTTTGATCTCGCGCATCTGCTTTTTGATGAGCAGCGCGGCGATCTTGGTGCCGAGCGAGGACATAAAGGCGCCCTTGAGCTCCTGCAGCAAAAACTTGGCAGCGCCTTCGGTGGCCTTGAGCGCGATGTTGCCCGACATGCCATCGGCGACCACGACGTCAAAATTGCCCGACGTAAGATCGGTGCCCTCGCAGTTGCCCACAAAGCCGGGAACCGCGGCCTTCATGGCCGGGAAGCACGACTTGGTAAAGTTAGAACCCTTCTCGTCCTCGGTGCCGTTGGCAAGCAGGCCCACGCGAGGATGCTCGATGCCCAAAACCACACGAGCATAGGCAGAGCCCATCTGGGCGAAACGCACCATGTCGTCCACCGTGACATCAGGATTGGCGCCCATATCGCACAGCACCGTCAGGCCGCCGTCGCGATTGGGCAGTGCGTTGGTCAGGCACGGACGGACCGGCTGCTTCTTACCCTCTGCCAAATACCTAAACGGCGTGACGTAGGCCGTGGCGGCAGCAGTCATGGCACCGGTCGAGCCGGCCGAGAAAAACGCATCCGCATTGCCCTTCTTAATGGCACGGCACGCAAGCACGATCGAGGACTTGCGCCTGGTCATCACGGCGCGGATGGGATCGTCCTCCATGCTGATGACATCGGGGGCCTCCAGAGCCTCCACGCGGGCATGCGCTGCGGCAAAGGAGTTGACGATTTCGGCGGGACCGACGGCCAAGACCTCGATCTCGGGATCTGCCGCAAGCGCAGCCTCGATACCATCGAGGACAACCTGAGGCTTCTCGTCTCCGCCCACAACGTCTACACAAACGCGAACGTTACTCATTTCATATGCTCCTTATACAAAAATGGCCGACTCATTGAGCCGGCCATTGTGGTTCCAGTTGGAACGGCATCGTATCCAGAGTATACAGTTACTCGGTAACGATAACCTCGCGGTCCTTGTAGAAACCGCAGCTGGGGCACACGTGGTGCGGGAGCTTAACAGCGCCGCAACGGGGGCACGTGGACTGAGCCGCAGCCGAGATCTTCATGTTGGCGGAACGACGGGTATGGGTGCGGATACGACCCTGCTTTTGTTTAGGTACGGGCATAGTGACCTTCCTTATGAACTATCCAGTGTGGCGATTACGCGCAAGTATCGATACTACCACAGTTTTACTCGTCAAGCTTGAGATTCTTCAATGCTGCAAATGGATTTTCCGTGGCAGCGGCCCATTCGGCCTCCGCCTTGGCGGCGCAATCACATTGCTCGACGTTGAGATTGATGCCGCAGGTGGGGCAAAGGCCGCGGCAATCGGGCTTGCACAGGACAACGAACGGCGTGTCCATGACGACCGCGTCGTTGATGGGCTCGCCCAGATCGACAATGCGATCCTCGCCCAGCAACTCGTAGCCGTCTTCGTAGGCCTCGGGGTCCTCGGGCTCGTTAAAGAGGTAGAACTCCTCGATCTCGCCTGCGATATCAAACGATGCGGGCTCCAGGCAGCGATCGCACTCGCCGGTGGCGTGAGCGCGGACCATGCCCGAAAGCAGAACACCGGTACCGGCGTTGGTAAAGACCACGTCGTAGGAAATGCCGTCCTGCAGCTGGTACTCCTTCTCGCCCACCGTGTAGGTGGCGACATCGACCTTGCCGGTCAGCGGGTATGAGTCTCCGGGAAACTCGAGCTGCTCGGAAAGATCGACGGTTACGCTCGGGAACTCAGCCATTACCACTGACCGTTCTGCTGGGCGGCGCCCTCGTTGAGCTGTTGACGGCAACGAGTGACGGTGCCGGTCAGACTCTTAAGGTTCTCCTCGAGGTGCGTAAAGACCTGCTCGGCGTAATCCTCGGCGGCATAACGTGTCTCGCGCTCGTACTGCTGGGCACGGTCGCGGATGTCGTCGGCCTGCTGCTGGGCTAAGCGGACGATCTCCTGCTCACCGGCAATGGTGAGCGCCTGCTGCTGAGCATCGGCAATGATGGAATCGGCCTGTGCGGCGGCGGAGGCCATAAGCTCCTCGCGCTCTTTGAGGATACGGCGGGACTTCTGCCACTCCTCGGGATAGCTCATGCGGATCTCATCGAGGATGTTAAAGAAGACGTCGGCGTCGATAACCTTCATCTGGGCGTTCTTGCCGAACGGCGTCTTAGCCTCTTCGATGAGCCCCTCGAGCTCGTCGACAAGACTCACGATCCTGTCGCCAGGAAAATTCTCGCCCGGCATCCGGTCTCCTTTCATAGGTAACATATCATCGTGTTAGTTTACCACATGCCACCAGGCAATAAAAAACGTCACGAAAAGCGATGTTTGAGTGCTTCGACCACGTTGGGCGGCACAAACGTCGACACGTCGCTGCCAAGCGACGCGATCTGACGCACCACCGAACTCGAGATATAGCCGTACTGCGGAGCACTCATGACAAAGATGGACTCCAGCTCGCTATCCAGGCGATAGTTGAGGTCGGCCTGCTGCAACTCGTACTCAAAGTCGGTCATGGCGCGCAGACCCTTAACGACGGCACCCGCCCTCTGTTCACGTGCAAAGTCGACCAGCAGGCCGGTGAAGGGCAGTACCTCGACGCCGTCCAAATCACCGAGGGCCTCGCGGGCCAGCGCCACGCGCTCGTCGAGCATAAAGGTGGTACCCACGCCGTTTTTACCCTGCGATTCGGCCACGGCGACGATCACGCTGGGAAAGATACGGCGAGCTCGGCGGATCACGTCGATATGGCCAAAGGTGATGGGATCGAAGGTGCCCGGGACGATTACGCGGTTGATGGTGTCATTCATGGGTGTCCTCCGAAGGCACATCCTCGTCATTTTCGTTCTCGTCAGCATGGTCGTTCTCGTCCTCGGCCACCCAGCGCAGCAAGTCAACCGAGGTAATGCCGTAGCGCTTCTCTCGCACGGTCTTAAAACAAGCCGGATGAGCACCTGCATCGGCTGCGGCATGCTCAAAAAGGGCAAAGGCCCCGGGCGCCAGCAGTCCCTGCTGGGAAAGATTTTGCAGCAGCTCCTCGACCGGCTCGGCGCCAAAGGCATAGGGCGGGTCGAGCAAGATCAGGTCAAAGGGACCACCCGGCACACGGCCGCGCGAGGCGCTCGCCAACACATCGCCGGTAACGACACGCCAACGCGAGCGGTCGCGGCACAGCGACTCGATATTCTTGGTGATCAGACTGTCTCTTATACACATCTGACGCTGCCGACGAATAGAGAGG
>CABSYH010000146.1:0-5066 GCA_902481965.1 uncultured Collinsella sp. | reverse complement strand
AGATGTGTATAAGAGACAGGGATTACCACATCATTAACCGTGAGCTCGAGCAGTATGGCGCCGAGCTTTCGGAGCGTCCGCAGATCGTCGTCGCTAACAAGTGCGATGCGCCGGGCACGGCTGACAAGATTGCCGACCTTAAGCGTGCGGCGCTCGACGATGGCCATATGTTCTTTGCCGTGTCTGCTGTTACGGGCGCCGGCCTCAACACGCTGATGCTTGCCGTGGGCGAGCAGGTGGCTAAGCTTCGCGCCGAGCTGGCGGTTGCTGATGAGCCGGTCGATCTGCGCGACGAGGAGTGGGAGCGCCGCCGTCTGCAGCGCGAGAAGCGTTTCCGCATTGTCCAGGAAGAGCCCGGTGCCTTCCGCGTGGTCGGTCGTGCCATCGAGCGCATGGTCATTCAGACCGACTGGGAAAATGAGGAAGCCGTCATTTACCTGCAGCATAAGTTTGCGCGTATGGGTGTTGACGACGCGCTCGAGAAGGCCGGTTGCCGTGCGGGCGACGAGGTCCGCATTTGCCAGCGCGCCTTTGACTTTGAGGGCGCCGAGGACTTCTCGGAGTACGAGGAGCTCGAGGATGCTGGCGAGGACGTTGCCGTTGGGGCCATTGACGTGACCGATGCTGCGGATGAGGGCGTCGAGGTTGTCGACGCGGTGGATGCCGCGGACGATGCCGAGACCTCGGAGGGCGAGTAAGCCATGTCGCTGCGCGGTGGAATCGGTCTGCCCGAGCTTCCTCTAGAGGACGGGCAGGAGTTTAGGCTCGGCATTATGGGTGGCACCTTTGATCCCATCCATTACGGGCACTTGGTGACCGCCGAGCAGGCGCGCGAGTCGCTCGACTTGGACGCTGTGCTCTTTATGCCGGCGGGCTCTCCTGCCTTTAAGCTTGACAAGCCGGTGACGCCTGCCGAGGACCGTTATGCCATGACGGTCCTCGCCACCGCCGCGAACCCGGCCTTTTTGGCGAGCCGGTTCGAGATCGACCGCCCGGGCGTAACCTATACGGCCGATACGCTTCATGCCCTTCGCGATTTTTACCCGCCGCAGGTAAAGCTCTACTTTATTACGGGCGCCGACGCGATTATCGATATTGTGACTTGGCATGATGCCGAACGAATCGCTGAGCTTGCTACCTTTATTGCGGCGACGCGACCGGGCTTTGATATCGATACGGCGCGTGCCCGAATCAAAGAGTCGGGGCTGCCGTTCGACGTGCGCTATATTCAGATTCCGGCGCTGGCGATCAGCTCGACGAACATTCGTAAGCGAGTTGCCCGCGGCATGAGCGTGCGCTATCTTACGAGCGAGTCTGTGCTCGGCTACATTCGCAAGCGCGGTTTGTATGTCGATCTGGTTCAAGAAGATTTTGAGTGATGGGGGTCTACGTTGTCGGTAGAGGATCAGTTTGAGGGCGATGAGCGCGCGCTGCTCAAGCGCATTCAAGAGCTGCTCGATGTTCGCATGAAGGATAAGCGCAAGCGCTATGTGCATTCGCTGGGTGTTGCCGAGACCGCACTTCATCTGGCCGAGGTCTACGGCGTCGACCGCTTTGATGCCGCTGCCGCCGGCTTGATCCACGACTGGGACAAGGTGCTTTCCGATGACGAGCTGGTCACGCGCGCTCTGCATTACGGCATTAAGATTGCCGGCTCTCCTTCCGCTGCGACGCCGCTTTTGCATGGCCCTGTGGCCGCCTATGAGCTTCCGCAGCTTTTCCCCGAGTTGTCGCCGGCCGTTTTCCAGGCTGTCGACCGTCACACCGTGGGTGCCTGCGACATGACGCCGCTCGATATGGTGGTCTTTGTGGCCGATGCCATCGAGCCCAACCGCCACGGCGACTATGCGCATGCGCTGCGCAAGATGGTGGGGGAGTCGACGCTCGATGAGTTGTTCTTCTCCTGTTTTGCGCAGGGTCTGGTCTATGTGATCCAGTCCGGGCGCTATCTTTATCCCACGGCTATTACGATTTACAACCATTACGCCCAGCTGCGCTAGCTCGGGCTGTCTAGAAAGAGGTATTCCATGGCCGACGAGACCATGACCGATGAGCAGATTCTTGAAGGTGTGGAGCACAAGAGCTTCGTCGCCACGTCCGACCGCACTGCCGCCTCGCTGTCCGCGAGCGGTGTCGCCGCCGAGGATGTCGCCCGCGCCGCCGCGCAGGCCGCCTACGACAAGAAGGGCGAGGACGTTCAGGTGCTCGACCTGACCGAGCTTTCCGACGTATGCGACTACTTTGTGCTTGCCACCGGTACCAACAACCGCCAGGTCGATTCTATCGTCGACGAGATCGAGGAGAAGGTCGCCGAGGCTTGCGGCGAGCACCCGTTCTCCATCGAGGGTCGCGAGCAGAAGACCTGGATGCTCATGGACTACGGTTCGGTTGTCGTCCACGTCTTCACTCCCGAAGCCCGCGACTTCTACCGCCTCGAGAAACTCTGGGGAGATGCCCCCCAGCTCCCCCTCAACCTCCTCTAGTAGCTCATTTGAGACGGGGTTTAGCTATCCTCACGCATATCGCCGGGCAGTTGCGGTTTTCCGCACCTGCTCGGCTTTCTTTTTGCCCAAGGGCGGTTAATCGTTGAAGCGGGATTGGCGGCCGAAGGAAAGGGCGGTGTCACCGAATTTGTCTCGGACGGCGTCGATGGCGACGGAGAGGTCGCGTCGGTCGCTGGATTGGGCTCCGCGGTCATCGATCTCGCAGAACAGGTCGGTCTGGATGCCGCCTTGGTGGTCGAAGTCGCTCATGCCGATGCCCGCTAAGCGAACATGCATGCCTTCCTGCCAGATATTGTCGAGCAGCTCGAGCGCAACCGCCACGAAGATGTTCTCATCGTCGGTCGGATGAGGCAGCCGGCGCTGTGCCGTACGCCCGCTGCCATACGAATACTTGAGTTTGAGCGTTACCGTGGCACCCGTCAGCCCCTGACGGCGCAGACGGCGTCCCACTGACTCTCCCAACAGCGCAATCGCCGCCTCAATATCCCCACGCTCAGTCAAATCTTTAGCAAAGGTGCGTTCATTGCTGACCGACTTGACCTCGCGCTCTTCATCGAGACTCGTGACTTCAGAGATTTCGAGTCCCAGCGCACGCTGGCGCATGCGTTCGCCGTTGACGCCAAAAATAGAGGCCAAGGTGGATTCCGGTGCACGTGATAGCTCGCCGAGGGTGTAGATGCGCATGCGGCGCAGTCGCTCCTCGGCCGAGCGTCCGATGCCGCTCATGGCAGATACCGGCAGCGCGGCCAAAAAGCGCTGCTCGGTTCCGGGGCGCACGATGGTCAGCCCAAACGGCTTATCCTGCTCGCTTGCGATCTTTGCGACCGTCTTGTTGCAGCCCACGCCAATGGAGCAGGTCACTCCCAGCCCTGCCACACGGTCGCTTATACGCCGCGCAACCAGCAGCGGGTCTTCGGGCGCAAAGCGACCCGGTGTGATATCGATAAAGGCTTCGTCGATGGATACGCGCTCAACGCGCGGGGTCTCGTCGGCGAGAATCGCCATGACTTGCGCGCTCACCTCGCGGTAGCGATCAAAGTGCCCGTGCGTCCAAATGGCTTGCGGGCACAAGCGCCGCGCCTCGGCCGAGGGCATGGCAGAGTGCACGCCAAAGCGACGTGCCTCATATGAACACGTGGACACGACGCCACGCGAATCGGCGTCTCCGCCCACGATGAGCGGTTTTCCGCGCCATTCGGGATGGTCGAGCATCTCCACGCTCGCAAAAAACGCATCGAGGTCCATGAGGCCCACCGCCGGACCCGTCCATTGAGGCGGCGTGACGCCCATGGCATCCTTATAACCGTATGTATGTTCGCGTCTTTCCATGTCATGAGTATACCGCGCAGCTCATGTGGGGTGCGTGGATGTGCTTGCAAATCCCGAATTCTTGTCTAAGATATGGATTTGCCCTCGACTACACCGAAGAAGTTGGTCTCACGGACTTCACCTGCCCGCGTCGATGGCGTATTATGTTCAACTGTTTGTTTGTAGTTGCAGCCTAAAGCTGCTTGGTTGGAGGAGTTTCCTTTGGCAGTCAAGATTCGCCTTGCTCGTCACGGCGCTAAGAAGCGTCCGTACTACCGTGTCGTCGTCGCCGATTCCCGCGCCCCGCGTGACGGTCGTATCATCGAGGAGGTTGGCCGCTACAACCCGATGACCGCCCCCAAGACCATCAACCTCGACCTCGAGAAGATCGCCGACTGGCAGTCCAAGGGCGCTCAGCTCACCGACGCCGTCGCCGCTCTGGTCAAGGCCGCCAACGAGGGCGAGAAGACCGAGACCGTCGTCAAGAAGTCCAAGAAGCAGCTCGCCAAAGAGGCCGAGGCCGCTAAGGCTGCCGCTGAGGCCGCTGAGGGCGCCGAGGAGTAGATCGTGCCTGAGGTTGACGCTGCACAGCTCGAGGGTGAGGCAATGCTCTCAGATCGCATCGCCGATCTCGTCGAATATCTCGTTGTTCAGATCGTCGACGACCCGGATTCCGTGAGCCTTGAGGTCATCGATGGTGACGACGTCTCTACGATTGAGGTTTCGGTCGCCGAGGATGACGTCGCTAAGGTCATCGGCCGTCGTGGCCGTACCATCAAGGCCATTCGCACGCTCGCCCGTGCACTGGCCGCTCGCCTCGACACTGCTGTCGAGGTAGAGGTTCTGGGCTAGGACCTTGAGGTCCCAGTACAAAAACATCGCCCGTGTGGTCAAGCCGCACGGAAGGAAGGGGGAGGTCCTCGCGCAGCCGCTGCGGGGGCTTCCTTCTGTATTAGAGCCTGGTATGCGCGTCGCCCTGACGCCGCCGGCGCTCAAGCGCGACCGCTTTTGCACGGTCGTGTCCGTCACAGATACGGGCGATGGCGATCTGGTCTCGTTTGAGGGCATTGACGACTTGACGGCCGCCGAGGGCATCACGGGATGCTACGTGCTGGCAAATCGTGACGACTTTGAGCTCGATTCGCTCGACGCTGCCTATACCGACCTGATGGGTCGCGAGGTGGTCGACGAGCGCTTCGGTTCGCTCGGCACGATCGTCGAGATCTGTCTCTTATACACATCTGACGCTGCCGA
>CABSYH010000145.1:0-5069 GCA_902481965.1 uncultured Collinsella sp. | reverse complement strand
GTGGACGTTTTGGCCGAGACTTCAATGATCTGGCCGATAACACCGGCCGAACTCGTCACAGGCATGTTGATGGTAAGCCCGTCGGCAGAACCCTTATCAATCGTGACGGTCGAGGTCCAGGCATCGCCCGAGGCACCAACGATACGAGCTGCGGTCGATTTGAGGTTGTAGGTCGACTGCAGGCCGACCAGCCCCTCCAGACGCTCAGCGGTCTTTTGAGCCTCGGAGAGCTCAGCAACCTTAGAGGTCAGTTCCTCGTTTTGTTTTTTGAGCTCGTCGAGCGTGTCCTGCGACGCCGTAAGGTTAGAGAACACGTTGCCGATCGCATTGAAGGGAGCCGCCACAGCCGAACCCACAAAGCGCACCGGCGAGGTAATCGTCGTTACGCCCGAACGCACGGCATGAATCGGTCCTGCCTCGCCCTCGCGGATGTAAAACGTGAGCAGCAACACCGAAATCAGGCTGAAAACAATCAACGGGCGCATACCCGTTGATTGTCGCTTGGTATTCAGATTTGTGGAGAAACCCGAAGATCGTGCCAAATGGAATCCACCTTTTGGAAATTAAGCATTGGTCTGGACGAAGCCACCATCAAACGCATTGGCCTCGAGCACGCGGGCACAGCCGTTAACGACGTTATCGAGCGCCGTGGGGCTGACGTTGACCGAAACGCCGGTCTCATCGCGCAGGCGCACGTCGAGACCGCGCAGCAGCGCGCCGCCACCGGTCAGCAAAATGCCGTAGTACATAAGGTCCGAGGCAAGATCGGGAGGCGTAGCGTCGAGTGCGTCCTTGACGGCCTTGGCCATCTCGTCGAGCGGCTTGTTGAGCGCGCGACGAATCTCCTCGCTCTCGATGCGCACGGTCTTGGGCAGACCGGTGATCACGTCGCGGCCGTTGACCTCGACGTCGAGCTCGTCCTTGAGCGGCACGGCGGAGCCGACCTTGATCTTGATGTCCTCTGCCGTACGCTCGCCGATGGCCAGGTTGTAGGCATCGCGAACGTGCGTGAGGATGGCCTGATCGAACTCGTCGCCGGCAATACGGATGGACTGCGAGACGACGATGCCGCCCATAGCGATAACAGCGACCTCGGTGGTACCGCCACCGATGTCGATGACCATGGAGCCGGTGGGTTCCTCGACGGGCAGGTCGGCGCCGATAGCGGCGGCCATAGGCTCTTCGATCAGATAGGCCTGGCGGGCACCGGCCTGGATCGTGGCCTCAAAGACAGCTCGCTTCTCGACCGACGTGACGCCGGAGGGAACGCAGACGACAACACGCGGACGCGGGGTCCACGGATAGCGCTTCTCGGAAGCCTTGTCGATAAAGTAGCGGAGCATGGCCTCAGTAACATCGAAGTCGGCGATGACGCCGTCCTTCAGGGGACGAACGGCCACGATGTTGCCGGGCGTACGGCCGAGCATGCGCTTTGCCTCGATACCGACCGCCAGGATGCGCTCGTCGTTCTTGTCGATGGCGACAACAGAGGGCTCGCGAATGACGATGCCCTTGCCGCGCACGGAGACAAGCGTATTTGCGGTACCGAGGTCGATGGCAAGATCGCCCGCATAGCTACCGAAGAACATATCCATCAAAGAAAACAACGCAACTCCTGATGTGTTGGATGATTGCTGGAAAACTACTAGCTCATCATACTAGCGCAAGCCCGGCACCTCACTTGCGGTGAAGCGCCGGGCAAAGCTAAATCCCATAAGGTCACTACTGGTTGTCAGCAGCCGAGAAATCCATATCGAGCGAGGAAACGGCCCAGCCGATATGGTTGTCGGAGCGCACGAATTTGACGGTGTACTCCTGCTCGCCGCCCTTGGACAGCGATGCCTTCACCTTAGCGGTCGTCTCGGTCATGGACTGATCCATGCCCTCGACGGACACGGTGGCACCCTGCGGAATCGAGGAGATGATCATCGACTTGGCGTCCTCGGACAGGCTCGAGGCCAGGCAAGACTCGGCCTTTGCGGTGTCACCGTCGCCGGCAGCCTGGAACAGATCGGTAACGACAGACTCCTGGGACGGGAAGCCAAAGCCGCGCGTGTAGGCAAAGCCCAGACCGCCCGCGGCGATCAAAATGAGCAGAATCAGCACGATGAAGACTTTGAGACCCGTGTGGCGATGGCGACGACGGACCTTGGCCTGCTTGCGATCCTGACGGTCCTGCTGGACCATCTCGGACTCGGACAGCGTAAAGAAGCCGGTGTCCGAGGGATCGGGCATAAACTGACCGGTCGCGCCCGTAGGATCGAGCGGATCGACGGCAGGAGCGTCCATCGCAGGCGCCGGAGCCGTGGCCATAGCCGTCTGGGCAGACAGTGCGGCAAGCGAATCGTGCACGCGGGCAAGCTCATCGGCCTGCTCGGAGGTGAGCTGGTAGATGCCATCGGCAGTAGCGGCGTTAAAGGCGTCAAGTGCGTCGGAGGGGCGGCCGGCGGCAGAAAGTGCCTGACCCATGCCGGCGTTGAGCGCACGCGTGTCGTCGCGGGGGCCGGCAAAGTCGATAGCCGTGCGGTAGGTCTCCACGGCATCCGCCGGACGGCCGAGCTTAATGAAGCAACGACCGAGCTCGCCGAGTGCGGCGGCAGGAGCCGGATTGGCGCCGTCGATGGCAGCCTGACGGAAGGCAGTACCCGCGTTGGCATAGTCGCCCGACTGGAACAGCGCGTTACCCAGGCCCAGATAGGCCTTGAACGGCGTGGCATAGGAAGCGTCCTGCGTAGCAGCAGAGAACGCCTGGGCGGCCGTCGTGTAGTCGCCCACGGCGGCGAGTGCCTTGCCGCGGTTGGTGAGCAGCGCGCCGCGCTTGCCATAGGTGCCGTCGTTGAGGGCGGCGGCATAAGCCTCGGCGGCCTCGGCATACATGCCCAAGTGCATCAAGGCGTTGCCACGAAGGTGATCGGCCTCGCCCATAATCTCATCGGGAGTCTTTGCCGCCCCAAGCATCTGGGCTGCAGCGGAAAAATCACCCGCGCGGTAAGCGGCGCGGCCCTGTTGGATCAGCTGGCTATTCAAGGAAGTCCCCTTTACTCGTGAACGATCTCGACATGAACGATCTCGTCGCCGGCACGCAGCTGCGAAATCACATCGAGACCCTCGACCGTGGTACCAAAGACGGTGTACCCGGAATCGAGGTTATGCTGGGCACCCAAGCAGAAGTAGAACTGCGAACCCGCGGAATCGGGGTCCATGGAGCGTGCCATGGCAAGGGCACCATCGACATGGCTGTTGCGCGGATTGGTGGCAAACTCGCCCTTGATGCAGTAGCCGGGGCCACCGGTACCGGGCATGCCGTCGGGGCCCTCAAGACCGGCAGCGACGTCGGCGCCGGACATATCGCGGGTATTGGGGTCGCCGCCCTGAATGACAAAGCCGGGCACATAGCGATGGAACTTAAGGCCATCATAGAAACCCATCGTGGAAAGCTCGCAGAAGTTCGCGACATGAATGGGAGCGCCCTCGCCGTCAAACTTGACCTTGATGGTACCCTTCGACGTCTCGATAACGGCGCACTCGTCGCCGGCAAGCTGATACTCGGGCGTGTAGAGCTCTTTCTTAAAACCAAACATGTGGTTCCTTCCTCGTGCGTTTAAAGCATATTTGTACGAATTGTAGCAATAAGCATGCGCTTACATCAATTGCGCACGTAGGTTATGCCGACTATGGCGAACTAATTTTAGGAACGCTGCTGCGGCTTCCAGGAACCCACATTGGCGTCGTACTGGTTCAGCGCGCTGTTGCCGCCCTGCGCGATGGGCGCCAGGATCTCGCTTTGGTGGGAACTCATCGACTCACCATCAGGAATGGCCAGCGAGATGTCCCAACTCTGGCAGATCACGTCGACACGCTCGAACATCCACTCGGCAAGCTGCTTTAAGTGGGCGATGTCGTCCGCATAGACCGTATCGTCCTGATACTTAAGGTTGTTGAGCTCATCTTGCGTCTTTTTGATCTGGTCGCGCAGGGCGTAGGCACTCTGCGACAGCTCCTGACGGGTGGACAGCGGCGTTCGGAGATAACCGTTGTTAAAGGAATCGATGACCTCGCCGATCTGGTCCTCGTCACCGTAGGACACGATAGTCTGATACAGACCGTCGAGCCTGGAATAGAGCTGATCATCGGTCAGCACGGTTTCTTCCTGGACCACCTCGGCAGAATCGTCCTGCTTGGTATCGTCCTCAGTCGCCTCGCCCTTTTGACGCGTAGGGAAGGTCGTCTGCGCAGCCTGGCCAAACTGGTCATAGAAGCCGGGCATAACACCCATGGGATCGGCCGTCACGAACCAATAGGCACCACCGCAAACGACTGCAAGGACCACGATGACGATGAGCGGCTTGGGGATATGACGCTTGTGCTTGTGATAGGCGTCCTCGTCGGGATGCACCTTGCGCTTGGGTTTTTGAGCATCGTCATGCAGGGAAACCGGCGTGGGAATATCGACCTTGGGAATACCGAAATCCTTATCAAAAGCCGGCAGCACGCAAGTCTCGTTAGGATCGGCGGCGTCCGAGAGCACCGCAGCGGCAGAGGCCGGCGCATGAGGCACCTCGGTATCGATCTGCTCTTGCGTTAGGCGCGGAAAGCCCGCCGTGCGGCCCGCTGCCAGGTCAGATGCGGCCGCGTCCTCGGAGAGGATACCCGGAGCGGGGCGTCCGCATTTGGGGCACGTACGATCATGCGGAGAAAGACGGGCACCGCAGCCCTCACAGAACACGAACTCGGTGTGCTCGGGACCATCGCCCGGACCCACATAGGCGTTGCAGTAGGGGCAAAACGAGGCGCCGTCCTCGATAGTCTTAAGGCAGTGCGGGCAGATCACGGCATCCTCTTTTCGAAGCAATTCAAACAATCGAGGTTAGAGCATAACATCGCCACGGCCCCACAGGAACAAGGCACCAATTCAACATCGCCAGGGCGCGTAGCTACTTCTTCTTTTTGCTTGGCATCGAGACTTTGATGCCTTGGGCGGACTTGGTCACGCGAGAGCGCTTGGCTCCAGTACTCTTCTTTTTCTTGGGCTGGGCTTGGGCCACGCCCTCGAGTGCGCGGGCCTCGGC
>CABSYH010000144.1:0-5129 GCA_902481965.1 uncultured Collinsella sp. | reverse complement strand
TCGGCAGCGTCAGATGTGTATAAGAGACAGTTCATGCGCACCCTGCGCAAGAAGATCGAGGCAGACCCCTCTCACCCCAAGATGATTCAGACGCATATGGGTGTCGGGTACCGCATGCAGCGTCTCTAGCCCATCCCAAAAAAAGTTGCGGTGGAATACGGAGTAGATAAGGCCTTTGACAGCCAAAACAGTCCGTATTCCACCGCAACTGATTTAACGATACCCCAAAAATACTCTTCGACTCGCCGTGCTCTCCCTCAAATGCACAAAGCGCCCCGCGAACGGATGCCCGCGGAGCGCTTGGATGTCCGGACCTTATTTGATACCGCGACCCAAGTCTTCGGCGATTTTGTCTACGCCCTTAAGTGCAGCGCACGTCTTTTTGTTAGAGCAATGCCCCGTGCAAACGCCACCCTGAGCGCAGTCGGCGCAGGTGCCCTTGCGGTAGATGCGCACGCACACGGCGACAAACGCAACGCCGATAACAGCCAGTACAACAATATCGATAGGTGCCATAGCAAGCCTCCTCTAGTTAACCACCACTTACTTTACCCCATTCTCCACCTACCAAAAAGGGACAGGTTAATTTTGTTCGGTTTTATCTGCGGAAACGCCATATCTTAACTTCTGGGGCAAAGTAATCTGTCTCCCATGCACAAAAAGCCCGGGGTCGCTGGGACACCCGGGCTCATGGAAAGGGGTTAATCCTTATTCGGACTTAAGCAGAAACTGCAGCAGAAGCAGTGTTGGTCTCGTCCTCGTCCGTCCAAGCAAACTTAGGCATGGGACGGAAAATCTGGAAGAGCATCGCAACGAGCAGCACGACGGCAACAATCGTCCAGAAACCAAACTGTCCCAGCACAAGCAGGTTGTAGAACTGGTTGATGAACAGGGCGATCACCCAAGCAAAGGCGCACTCGTAGCCGATGGCAATCGCAGTCCACTTGCCGGAGTCCATCTGGTTGCGGATGGTGCCAATGGCGGCAAAGCACGGAGCGCACAGCAGGTTGAAGGCGCCGAAGGCAACGCAGGCGCCCATAGTCGGGAACATGCCGGCGAACGCGGTCCACAGGCTCGGGTCGGTCTCGCCCGCGTCGGCGACGGACAGCAGCGAGCCGGCGGTGGCGACGACGTTCTCCTTGGCGACAAGGCCAGAGACGGTCAGCGCGGTTGCCTGCCAGGTGCTAAAGCCGAGCGGGGCGAAGATCCAGGCAACCAGGTTGCCCAGCATGGCGAGCACAGAGAAGTCCGTGAACTCCTCGGGGATGCCGTCCATCGCAGGCAGGAAGCCAAAGGAACCGTTATAGCTACCAAAGTTGGAGAGGAACCAAACCACGACGGTGGACGCGAAGATGACCGTGCCGGCCTTCTTGATAAAGGCCCAGCAGCGCTCCCACACGTGCAGCGCCCAAGAGCGGATCGCCGGGAAGTGGTAGGCAGGAAGCTCCATAACGAACGGCGTCGGGCGACCGGCAAAGAGCTTGGTCTTCTTGAGCATGAGGCCCGAGGCGATGACGGCAAAGACGCCCAGGAAGTAGAAGAGCGGGCTGATCCACGCGGCCGTGGTGGAAGAATCGCCAATGATGGAGCCCATGAGCAGGGCGATGATCGGCAGCTTGGCGCCACAGGGAATGAACGTGGTGGTCATGACCGTCATGCGGCGGTCCTTCTCGTTCTCGATGGTCTTGGTGGCCATGACGCCGGGAACGCCGCAGCCCGAAGACACGAGCATGGGGATGAAGGACTTACCGGACAGGCCAAAGCGGCGGAACACGCGGTCCATGATGAAGGCGACGCGGGCCATATAGCCGCAGTCCTCCAGGAAGGACAGCATGACGAACAGCAAGAACATCTGCGGCACAAAGCCGAAGATGGCGCCCAGGCCGCCGACGATACCGTCACAGACAAGCGAATCGACCAGACCGCCGTCCTCGGTGCCACCCGCCACAAGCGCGTCGTGGACCATGGTGGTAATACCCGGAACATACGGGCCATACTGCGCCGGGTCGACCGAGTCGGCGTCGTCACCCGCGGCTTCGACAGCCTCATCGTATGCATCGCGGCCCTGACCGAGCACATACCAGCCATCGGTACCAAAGAGCTGGTCGTTGGTGAAGTCGGTCACCGTGCCGCCCAAGGTAGAAACGGCGATGTAGTACACGCAGAACATGATGACCACAAAGATCGGCAGGCCCAGGATACGATTGGTAACCACGCGGTCGATCTTCTCGGAGGTGCTCATCTTGGCCGGAGCCTTGGTGAGGCACTCATCGATGATATGCGCGATGACGCCATAGCGCTCGCCGGTGATGATGGACTCGGCATCGTCGTCGCAATCCTGCTCGCACTGGGCGACCAGCTGCTCCACGCGAGCGGCCTTCTCCTTAGTGAGGTTGATGAGCTTGCAGGCGTCCGCGTCGCGCTCGAACAGCTTGACGGCATAGTAGCGGCGCTTGTTGGCGGGAACGCTTGCAGGCAGGTTATTCTCGATGTGGCCCAGAACGTCCTCGATGGAGGAGTCGAACTTGTGCTCCGGCACCTGGCCCTTGGAAGCAGCGGACTTCTTAACCTGCTCGAACAGCTCCTTGATGCCCTTGTTCTTAAGAGCCGAGATCATCATGACCGGGCAGCCGAGCTTCTTGGAGAGCTTGTCCGTGTCGATCTTGTCGCCGTTCTTCTCGACCAAGTCGGCCATGTTGAGGGCAACGACCACGGGCAGACCAGTCTCGATAACCTGAAGCGCCAGGTACAGGTTGCGCTCGAGGTTGGTGGCGTCGACCACCTGGACGACAACATCGGGCTCTCCGCTCATGAGGTAATCGCGCGAGCATTGTTCCTCGGGACTGTAGGGGGAAAGCGAGTAGATGCCGGGGAGGTCCGTAATGGTAACGTTCTTGTCGCTTAGGAGCTTGGCTTCCTTTTTCTCAACCGTGACGCCGGGCCAGTTGCCAACGTAGCCGTTGGCGCCGGTGATCAGGTTGAAAAGCGTGGTCTTGCCGCAGTTGGGGTTACCCGCCAACGCGACATGGATCTGAGAATCCGCCATTCAATCCTTCTTCCTTGTGTGCCCGCGCTGCTTTCTCCGCGCAGGCTGGATAATGTGCTTCAAAGTGCTGCATTAAGTTAGAAATACCTAACTTTACCTGCAGAAATATACGCCGCAAGCCCTTACTGGACCTCGACGACGGCCGCCTCCTCCTTGCGGATGGAAAGCTCGTAGCCGCGCACGTTGATCTCGACCGGATCGCCGAGCGGTGCAACCTTCACGACCTTGAACGAAGTGCCCTTGATGAGCCCCAGGTCCATAAGGTGGCGGCGAAGCGCACCCTCACCGTGAAGCTTGACGATGGTGGAGCTCTCGCCCACCTTAACGTCACCCAACGTCTTCATCCTCTTGTCCCCCTTTCGGTTTTTATGAAATGCTGCGGACTAACCGACGGTCATGATGTGCATGGCAACCTTGGAATCGATGCCAAAGCGTGCGCCCAGCACCGTGACGATGATATTGGCGCCACTCGAGCTCACCACGTGGATTTCGTTGCCCTCGACAAAGCCGAGGTCCTTGAGGTGGTGTTTCATGTCCTCATTGCCCTTTACCCGAGACACGCGCACGGTTTCGCCCGCTTTTACCATCGAAAGCGGCATGGCCGGCATCTGCGGTCCGCAAGACATGAGTTGCTCCTAACGTCAGTTCGTCCTCAACATCGACGCGATAAAAGTTAACCACGTCTATGTTCGCTTTAGTAAACTAACACGTGGTTAACTTTTTGGAAAGGGTTCCCCTTCAGATTTCGAAAAAGTTTCCTATACGAAACAAAAGGGCGCGGCAAAGAGCTGTCCTTTGCCGCGCCCTGTCATGTTTAGAGTGAGAGGTTTCGGATCGACGTAACGCAGGAAGCCTCGTCTACGCCCGAAACGCGGAACACGATATCCTCGCCGCACTCGCCGTAGAGAGCCATGAGGCCCATAACGTCGCGACCGTCGGTATGGCGGTCGCCGATGCTGACCGACACGTCGCTACGATGCTTGGCAATGATGTCATAGAGCAGCGCAACCGGGCGGGCATGTAGTCCCAACGGATCTTTAATCGTCTTTGTAAACTCGACCATGTCCCCTCCCGCGGCATCGCACATTCGGCCGGCAAAACCCAGCCACGTGGTAGTTATTGTACGTTACCGGCGCACCCCCGTCTCATAAAAAACGAGGGAAGGCACGCGTCCTTCCCTCGTTACAGGCAATATGTAGCCGCTTGCCTACATCAGGCGCAGGCTGACGTCCTTGAGCTGGGCGCCACTAACGGCACTCGGGGCGCCCGACATAAGGTCGGAGCCGCTGGCCGTCTTGGGGAACGCCATGACGTCGCGGATGGAGTCGGAACCGGTGAGCAGCATGCACACGCGGTCCAGGCCCAGAGCAAAACCGCCCATCGGGGGCGCACCAAACTTGAGCGCCTCCATGAGGAAGCCGAACTGCGACTCGGCGCGCTCCTCGGTAAAGCCCAGGAGCTTGAGCATGGACATCTGCATCTCGGCGTTGTGGATACGCATACCGCCGCCGCCGGCCTCAAAGCCGTCCATGACAAAGTCGTAGGTGCAAGAACCGGCTGCCAGCGGATCTGCCTCGATCTTGGCGATGTCGGTCTCGGTCGGCAGGGTAAAGGGCTGGTGCTCGGCAGCATAGGCCTTGCGATCCTCGTCCCAATGGAACAGCGGGAAGTTGACGACCCACAGGAAGTCGTGGCCCTCGCGCTTGATCTCGAGTGCGTTGGCCATGTGGGAACGCATGCCGCCCAGGATCTCGTCAGAGAGCAGGCGCGGGCCGGCGGCGAACATCACGAGGTCGCCAGGCTCGACGTCCATGCGCTCGCGCAGAGCCGCCATCTCCTCGTCCGAGAAGAACTTGACGATGGGGCTGTTGATGGAGCCGTCCTCGCGGAAGGCGATCCAGGCCAGGCCCTTGGCGCCAAACGTGGAGGCCACGCCGGCGAGCTTATCGATCTTGGCACGTGCCCAGGCACCGGCGCCCTTGGCGTTAATGGCCTTGACGGCAGAGCCCTCCTCGTTTGCGGCAGTCGCAAAGACCTTGAACCTGTCTCTTCTACACATCTGACGCTGCCGACGAATAGAGAG
>CABSYH010000143.1:0-5150 GCA_902481965.1 uncultured Collinsella sp. | reverse complement strand
GCAGCGTCAGATGTGTATAAGAGACAGAGACTAACCAACCATTCGTCCGCACCCGTCAAATTAAGCGCCAAACCCCATGCCAAAACCGCCCACGCTGGTGGACAATAACGCCTACCAAAACAATCCACTTCGCACGGGAGCTCAGCATGAAATACGACTTTAGCTCGCTTATCGACCGCCACGGCATGGACTCCATTGCCGTTGACTCCTGGGGTGAGGTCCCCGGTATGGCCCCGAACGCGCCCGACGAGGGCTTCGACCGCATTCCCATGTGGGTGGCCGACATGAACTTTGCCACGGTGCCCACGGTCCAGGAACACATCATTCAGCGTGCCCAGCATCCCATGTTTGGCTATTTCAATCCGCGTCCCGAGTACTTCGACCGCATCATCGAATGGCAGAGCCGCCGTAATGGCGTCGAAGGCCTGGCGCCCGAGCACATCGGCTACGAAAACGGCGTGCTGGGCGGTGTCGTGTCGACGCTGCGCGCGTATGTCCAGCCGGGCGATGCGGTGCTGGTCCACAGCCCTACCTACATCGGCTTTACCAAGTCCATCGAAGCCGCGGGCTATCGCATTGTCTACAGCCCGCTTAAGCTCGACGACCGGGGCGTGTGGCGTATGGACTTTGAGGACATGGAGCGCAAGCTCGCCCAAAACCACATCCATGCCGCGGTGTTCTGCTCGCCGCACAATCCTTGCGGCCGCGTATGGGAGCGCGACGAAATTGAGCGCGCCATGGATATCTATCGCCAGCACGATTGCGTGGTGATCTCGGACGAGATTTGGTCCGATATCATCCTGCCGGGACACAGACACATCCCGACGCAGTTGGTGAGCGAGGATGCCCGCATGCGCACGGTTGCCCTCTATGCGCCGAGTAAGACGTTTAACCTGGCGGGCTTGGTCGGCAGCTACCACATTATCTACAACGAGACGCTGCGCGACCGCATATGCGCTGTGTCCAACAAGACCCACTACAACGAGATGAATGTCCTCTCCATGCATGCGCTTATCGGTGCCTACCAGCCGCAAGGCTACGAGTGGGTGGACGAGCTCAACCAGGTGCTTGCCGGCAATATCGAGTACTTCTGCGATTACGTGGACGAGCATTTTGGGGGCGTGTCCTATTCGCGTCCGCAGGGCACGTACATGGTGTTTCTGGACTGCACCGAGTGGTGCCGCGAGCATGGCCGCGATATTCAGTGGCTGCTCGACGAGGGGGCGCGCGTGGGCGTGGGGTATCAGGACGGCCGTCCGTTCCACGGGCCCTGCCACATTCGCGTGAATCTGGCGCTGCCGCTTTCGCGCGTAAGGGAAGCGTGCGACCGCCTGGACCGCTACGTATTTAATGCACGGTAAGCGCGCACTGCATGCGGAGCCTTCTGCCAAGTCGGCTAGAAGGCCCCGTGTGGTAAGGCATCTGTAACCATTGGGCGCAGACCTGCTGCGGAGGTTTATTTTTCTTGAATCTGCTTGCCGCAAAGATGCTCAATCGAAATCTCGTAGAGTTGGACGCCCTTGATGTCCTTGGCGATTTCCTCCTCGACTTCTTCGGCAGAAGGGTAGTACTTAAGCGCGAGCTGGCGGACTTTGTCCTCGATGAATGCAGGCGCCTCATCAACCAGGCGACAACGGCCAAAGACCACGGTACTCATAACGTAGGGAGCCCAGTCATCGTCCTTATACCACTCGTTACCGTAAACGGTAAAGCAGATCTTGTCATCGCGTTTGAGTGCGTCGACCTTGTGGCCGGCTTTGGCGCCATGGAAATAAATCTTGTCGTGCTCGGCGTCAAAGAAGTAGTTGACGGGAATGGCATAGGGGTAGCCATCATCGCCGTTGACGGCAAAGACGCCGCGCTTGCAGGTGGCGAGCAACTTGCGCGCTTCCTCGTCAGTGATGGCGCGTTTCTTTCGACGTAAGGGCCTAAACATCATTGGCTTCCTTTCTGCTGCGTATGGTGGTTGAGCACAAACTATAGCGAAACAGCTCCGTATTTCTTGATGCGGGCGAGCATGTTTTTGAGCTTGTTAAAGTCGACCGGTTTGGACAGATGGGCGTTCATGCCGGCGTCGTGTGCCGCCTTGGCGTCCTCGGCGAAGGCGTTGGCGGTGAGCGCGATGATGGGGATGTCGGCTGCATCGACCTTCTCGCTCAGGCGAATCGCGCGGGTTGCCTCGTAGCCGTCCATGCCCGGCATCATGATGTCCATCAGAATCGCATCGAAGCTGCCGGCGGGACGGCCAACGTATAGGTCGACCGCTTCGTTGCCATCGGCGGCGCGAGTTACGACAATGCCTTCGCTTTCGAGCAGCGCCTGGGCAATCTCGGCATTCAATTCGTTGTCTTCGGCGAGCAGCACGTTCATGTCGGCGAGCGAGCAGTCGAGCGCCCTCTCGACCGTATCTGCCCGCGTCTGAGGGTTCTTGTCGATATCGAGCGGAATCTGGACGTTGAACGTACTTCCCACGTCAACCTCACTCGAAATCTCAATCGTACCGCCCATCAGTTCAATAAGCGACTTGACGATTGGCATACCCATGCCGGTTCCTTGGAACTTGCTGCGCGCATTGTTACCTTCTTGGGCAAACGGTTCATAGATATGCTTTAAAAACTCGGGAGCCATGCCAATGCCGGTATCCGAAACGCTAAAGCAAAAGAGCACGCGCCCGTTATTGAGTGGCTTGGTCTTAGAGCTAAAGGTGACGGAGCCGCCGCGTTTGTTGTACTTAATGCTATTGTCTAACAGGTTGATCATGATCTGTCGGATATGGGTGGGACTGCCGATCATGTATGGTCCCGTGGCGTACGGCAGACTATTGTCCTGCATGGTGATGCAGTTGTCGGATGCGCGGAGCTTGCACAGCACCAGCGTATCGTCACAGAGCTCTTTGAGGTTAAAAGGCACATGTTCCAGTGTTAGCTTGCGGTCTTCGATTTTGCCCATCTCGAGGATATCGTTGATCAGTGAGAGCAGGTGATTGGCGGCAACGCGCGCCTTGGCACGGCTCTCGCGGGCGACCTGGATATCGCCTTCCTTCAATTCCTCGATCTCGATAAGGCCCAGGATGCCGTTGAGCGGCGTACGGATGTCGTGGCTCATGCGCGTGAGGAATGCCGTCTTAGCGGCGTTGGCGGCGTCGGCTTTCCGCTGTTCTTTCTGCGCACGTTGAAGCGACCAGGCAAGGATGACGATGCTGGTGAGCAAAATGCAGATGATAACAGTCACAATGGCGGCGCGGTTGCGGTAGAGAAACTGGAACGTGTCCGATTCCTGTGCCGTGTACGACGTTGAGGAGTAGCTGCTGGCGGAGAGCGATTCGCCGGCATTGATGATGCCCTTATTAATGATTCCCAACAGCTCGGGTTTTCCGCGCGAAATCCAGCACGAGAGCTCACAGGTGTCAGGGAGCTCGGCCGTCTCGCAGTTCTCGAGATCATAACGGTCACCGATGGTTTTTACGCGTGAACTGGGAGCGACGATGCAGTGCGCCGTTCCCTTCCTGAGGGCGTCGAACGCTTCATCGTCGGATTGGTATTCGGTTACGGTCGCTGTGGGGAACAGACTTTCAAGTGCATTTTTGTTGACAAACGATGATTTGGTACAGGCGATGTTCTGAAGGTCTTTGTTCAGGTTGCTGCCGGTGTAGATGGCGGTGAGGGATATGGTCCCCAACGATATCGACTGCACAACGCCTGTTTGCTCGGCAAACCAGTAATCTCGGTATACCGGCAGCGCAACGTCGATGCTTCCCTTTGACAGGGCCTTTGACATCATCTTGTAGCTATCAAAGGCGACGGTTTTGACCGTAATGCCAAATTTATCGTGCAGCGTCGTCGCAAGCGATGCGAGCGAACCTTCCATTTCGCCGTCTTCGTCTTCGTTACAGTAGGGGAGTTTGCCCGTAATGTAGCCGAGCGTGATGGTGTTGTCATTTGCTTTGAGCCAGGAACATTCGGGGCCGTTGAGCGATGATGAACCGCTGTTTTGGGTCGAGTAGCTAGATTTGACTTCGTCGTTATAGCGTGGGTTGACGCGGGCGATTGCCGTCATGGCAGCATTGATGTCGTTCATCAGGTCGGGGCGGCTTTTGGGAACGGCAAAGTAGTAGTCGCTCGAACCAATGTAGAACATGGGGGAGGCACTGGGCGACGAGATCGTGTCATTCATGATGACGGCATCGACCTCGTTGTTTGCGAGCGCGTCAAAGAGAACGGAGTCTCCGTCATACTCCCTGTATGTGCAGGCGATTCCTTCGTTGGTGAGCCACTGCTGGCCAACGAAGGTTTGCATAACGCCGGGGTTGTAGCCGATGGTAAGGCCCTGGAGCGCTTGGGGGTCACCCTTGGCCAGATCGTCGCGATCGGGCCTGGCGTAGATGTAGTAGCGTTCGGTGCCCTCGGGGTTCGAGGAAAAGAGCAGCTTTTGGGCGCGTTCCTCGGAGTAGGAGATGTTGGGCATGAGGTCGATCTCGCCCGCCTCGAGCATGTCCATAAGCTCGGTGAAGGTGCCGGTGACGTATTCGTACCGCCAGCCGGGCGTGTAGTACGACAGGGTCTGGAGGTACTCGTAGCCCCATCCCGAGAGACGCTCGCCGGGAGTGCCGTCCTGGAAGCCCTCGTTGTTGACGAGCCAGCCGACGCGGACCGTCTTGACTTGCTGATCGGAGTCGGCGGCAAAGGCGGGGGCGGGCGCGACGGCGCTCAGTACGGTGAGCGCGGTAAGCGCAACGACTAGAGCGCGACATATAACTGAACGAAGGACAGTGGCAGCTCTCACATGCAATCCTAACGAATCGAGACATTACCGCATAAGAATACCAGCTCCGCCTGCCCAGTCGGCAGCAGCACCGCTGGACGGTCCCACAACCGGCAGTTGGAGACAGTCCCTTTCTGCCGGCACAAAAGGAACGTCCCTAACTGCCGGTTGTGGGACAATACCGAGCGAACGAGATTGGTCGTCTGGGAAAAGGGGTCGCGATGAACAAGTTGAGGACGCTTGCCGATGTGCTGCGACAGGCTGGCTTTGCGCGCATCACGGGCTTGTTTCTTATCTTTTACCTGCTGTGCTCGACGGCCGTCTGGCTGTCCGAGCCTACGACCTGTCTCTTATACACATCTCCGAGCCCACGAGACGTAGAGGAATCT
>CABSYH010000142.1:0-5208 GCA_902481965.1 uncultured Collinsella sp. | reverse complement strand
ACCTCTCTATTCGTCGGCAGCGTCAGATGTGTATAAGAGACAGCTATTTATATGTTGTAACCAAGGTAGCAGTACTCATTTTTGCCATTTTTTGGCCACGGCCTTTGTGACAGACGTGCTGGCGGGTTCGAATCCCTCTGCGATGGGCCCAAAAACGAAAGGCCCCCATAGTTGGGAGCCTATCAAATCAGTGGTGGGCGATGAGGGATTCGAACCCCCAGCCTTGTGCGTGTAAAGCACCTGCGCTAACCGTTGCGCCAATCGCCCGCAGGGATTGAGTATAGCGGAAACCCCGCGCTGTTCACCGCTAATTCATAACGAAACTTACGCGGCGACTTCGGCACCCTTGTCCTCGTCGATAAAGAAGCGCTTGTACCAGATGAGGAACGTCAGCGTGGTATAGATCTTGCGCTGGTTGAGCGCGCGACCCTCAAAGTGATCGTCAAGCAGTTTCATGAGCGCATCGGTATCAAAGAAATCGGCAGCCCACGGCGCGGTGAAGTATTCCTTTACGTAGTCGTAGTACTTTTGCTCGCGCAGCCAGAACTTGACCGGTACGGGGAAGCCCACCTTCTTGCGCGTTGCCCACTCGTCGGGCAGTGTGCGGTTGGCGGCGTGACGCAGGACGAGCTTGCAGCCTTCTTCGTTAACACGGTAGTTGGCGGGAATGTGCTCGGCAAACTCCATGACCTTCTTGTCCAGGAACGGGACGCGAAGCTCCAAAGAATGCGCCATGCACATCTTATCGGCCTTGAGCAGAATGTCGCCAGGCAGCCACATGTTCATATCCAGATACTGTTTCTTGGAAAGCTCACAGCAGTTGGGAACCTGCTTGTAGTACTCGGCGCACATCTCAGCGGCGTTCTTGCCGGTGTCATAAGCGGGCTTGAGCACCTCGTCGACCTCGGAGGGATCGAACACCTTTGCCTGGCCCACATACCAGCGCTCGGGAACCTCGGCGCATTTCGTCAGGAAGTTATGGCCTTTAAAGTAGGGGAGATGCTGAACGAGTGAGCCTAGGGCGCGACGCACGCCGAGCGGCACGCGCTTCTTAAAGGAGCGCATCTCGGGGGTGTCCTCGTACCACTCATAGCCGGCAAACAGCTCGTCGGCACCCTCGCCCGAAAGGACGACGGTGACCTCCTCGGAAGCCATCTGCGCCAGATAGTACAGCGGAACGCTGGACAGGTTCGATTGCGGCTCGTCCATGTGGTACTGGATATCGGGCAGTGCATCGAAGAACTCGTCGGCGGTAATCATCTTGCGCACGTTCTTGATGCCCAGCTTGTCGGAAAGCTCGGCAGCGTAGTTGGTCTCGTTGAAGTTCTTGTAATCGAAGCCAACAGAATACGTGGTGTCGGGCATGAGACAGGCGGCAATGTAGCTGGAGTCCACGCCGCCAGAAAGGAACGAGCCCACCTTAACATCGGCGATTCGGTGTGCAGCGACGCTTTCGTGCACGACCTTGTCGCACTCGTCCACGTACTCCTCGAAGGTCTTGGAGTTGTCGTCGGTGAAGTCACAGCTCCAGTAACGCTTGATGTCCATGGTGTTGGTCGTCAGGTCATACGTAAAGCAATGCGCCGGGGCAAGCTTGAACACGCCCTTAAAGAAGGTCTCCTCCGTGGCGGGGAATTGCAGCGTCAGGTAGGGGCGCAGCGCGTCGTGGTTGACGGCCTTCTCAAACTTGGGATGGTCCAGGAAGCTCTTGATCTCGGAGCCAAACAGCAGCGAGCCATCGGATGCCTGGTAGTAATAGAACGGCTTGATACCAAAGATGTCGCGAGCGCCAAAGAGTTTGTTCTTGTTCTGGTCGTGAATCACGAACGCGTACATGCCGCGCAGGCGGTTGACCAGGTCCTCGCCCCACTCCTCGTAACCGTGTACCAGGACCTCGGTATCGGCGTTGCAGTGGAAGGCGTAGCCGGCTGCCTCCAGCTCGGCGCGAAGCTCCTGGAAGTTGTAGATCTCTCCGTTGAAGACAATCGTGACCTTGCCGTCATCGCTCGACATGGGCTGAGCTCCAGCTTCGGAAAGATCAAGAATCGAAAGACGACGGAAGCCAAGGGCAACGTTGTCGACGATATGCTGGCCGCCCATATCGGGACCACGGTGGATGATGCGATTCATCATGGCCGTGAGAACCAGCTCACTCTGTTCATCTGTACCGGTAAAACCGACAAAACCGCACATGCAAGATCCTTTCTGCTGACGGCTCAGGTGTACTGCCGCAAGAATCGCAGCAGCTGATGTCAAATTATCTTTACTATCATGCCAATCTTTTGTTTCGTGATAGGGCATAAGCGCCGAGCGAACCGAAAAAACCACGGCCCGATCTTAAGACGAAGCGGCGGGCCGTGGTTGCGAACACTATGCTAAAGAATAGCACCCAGATTTCCTTGTTTTTACGCGGGGTGAACACTGTTGCCATCTATTAACCCACGACACAGTCCATGCAATTTTTTAGAAGGCTGCAGTGCGCGCAGGGTCAGGTGGCATATTAGGATGGTTGATAATACAGAATGTTTCATCGTTTCTGCCGCGGGACGTCTTTTGCCCTTTAAGGCTGAATTTAGCGAGAGAGGTCTTTGTATGTCGAGTCCGACACAAGAGAAGCTAACTCTGATGCGCTATATAGAGTTGCTCGAGGAAGATGACCTTGTTGTTTCCAAACCGAGCGCTTCGTGCGACCAGCGCATTGAGTTTGCGACTGACGACTCGCGCCAGGTGCGTCCGGGCACGTTGTTTGTCTGCAAGGGCCGCGCGTTTAAGCGTGAGTACCTGCTTTCGGCAATCGCCGATGACGCCGTGGCCTACGTTTCCGAGGTCGATTACGATGTTGATCTTCCCGCGGTGATTGTGAGTGATATTCGTCGCACGCTCGCCGTGGTGGCAGATGCCTTTTATGGGCATCCGTCGGGTAAGGTGAAGGTCTGTGCCTTTACAGGTACCAAGGGCAAGTCGACCTGTAGCTTTTATCTGCGCGGCATTCTCGTCAACGAGGCCAAGCTTACGGGCTGTCATCGACCTGCTCTTAATACGGGCATTGAGTTCGACGACGGCATCGAGGCGGGTCCTTCCAAACTGACGACCCCCGAATCCTTCCTGCTGCAGTCTCGCATCGCACATGCTGCGGAGGCGGGTGCCCCGTGGCTGGTTATGGAGGCATCGAGCCAGGGCCTCAAATACGAGCGCACGGGCAAGATCGCCTTTGAAGTCGGCGCCTTTACCAATATCGGCGAGGATCACATTTCGCCGATTGAGCATCCGACGCTCGAGGATTACTTTGCCAGCAAGCTCAAAATCTTCTCGCAGAGCCGTTTTGCCGTGGTCAATCTTGATATGGATAAGGTCGATCGCGTGCTCGAGGCGGCATCTCGTTGCGAACGTACGGTGACGTTCTCCCTGACCGACGAGCGTGCCGACGTGCTTGCGCTGGCGATTCGTAATGGCGACTGCGGCGTGGTGGCGACGGTGCGCACGCCCCGCTTTACGCGCGACATTGTGATTCCCACGCCGGTTAAGTTCAATGTCTCCAATGCGCTCGCCGCTATTGCCTGCGCCGAGGCCCTGGGCATTTCCGAAGAGGGTATCGTCCATGGCTTTGAGGGCGTCTTCGTTCCCGGTCGCATGGAGCTGTATCCGTCCGTATCGGGCAAAATCCTGGGAATCGTCGATTTTGCACATAACGGCATGAGCCTCGAGGCGCTCCTGCGTGACTTGCGCGAGAACTATCCCGAGCGCGAGCTGGCGGTTGTATTTGGCGCTACGGGCGGTAAGGGTGTCGACCGACGCACCACGATGGGCATCGCCGCTGGCAAGTATGCCGACCGAATCGTGATTACCGAGGATGACCCCGGCCCCGAGGATGTCGAGGATATCTGCGCCGAGATCGCGCGCAACGTTCAAGCGCAGGGAAATGATAACTGGCAAATCGTGACTGATCGCGTTGCCGCTATCGAGACTGCCGTGCGCGAAACCGTCCGTCCTGCCGTGGTCATCGTGACCGGTAAGGGCGAGGAAGAGCGTATGCTACGCAAGAACGGACCCGAGCCTTGTGAGCGCGACGGTTCGATTCTCAAGCGCACCCTTGCGGCGTATGACGCCTAGACCAAGCCCCTTCTACGTAATGGAGTGACCATGTCCCACAACACCCTGCCGACCGTTGCCGAGCTTTCGGGCGAGATGCGCGAGCGTCTGGCCAAGGTCAAGTACGTCTTTACCGATCTGGACGCCACGATGCTCGCTCCCGGCTCGTGCGTATTGCGCGATAACGACGGCAATCCCTCGACCAAGCTTGTCGAGGCGGTCGTCGCGCTCGCCCGCGCCGGCATCCAGGTGGTTCCCACCTCGGGTCGCAACCGCACTATGATCCACGAGGACGCGCGCGTGCTCGGCCTCAACTCCTACATCGGCGAGATGGGCGGCCTGGTCATGTACGACCTCAAGGCCAACGATTGGGAGTACCTGACCGGCGACATGCCCTACGATCCCGCCTGTGGTCTCACGCCGCACCAGGTGATCGAGCAGACCGGTGTGTGCGAGAAAATTCTCGCTCGCTGGCCGCATAAGATCGAGTACCACAACGACATGTCGACCGGTTACAAGTACCGCGAGGTCACTGTCGGCATGCGCGGCGATGTGCCTGATGACGAGGTTCAGGCCATCCTCGACGAGGCCGGCTGCGGCCTGGTTTGGGCCTGCAACGGCCATCTGACCCATCTGTCCAAACCGACGACGCTCGAGCTTAATCGTGTTGAGGACGGTCGTGCCTTCAATATCAATCCGGCGGGCCTCAACAAGGGCGTTGCCATTGCGCGCTTCTGCGAGCACCTGGGGATCGAGCGCGAGGAGACGCTGGCGCTCGGCGACTCCGAGTCCGATTTCTACATGGCCGACCACGTGGGCACGTTCTGTTTGGTCGAGAACGGCCTGACTAGCGCCGGCGCGCCCGAGTTCTTGGACGCTTGCGATAACGCTTACGTCACGCGCGGCAAGATTGTCGACGGCTGGGTGGCAACGGCAGAGCTGCTCGTCGCGGCTCGTTCGTAGCGCGGCCCTATCGTTCTGAGCCATATCTTTTCGAGAGAGAATCTGGTGAGGTAATGTCCGATATCGAGAATCTGGCTGGCGACACGCGCCCCATTGGCGTATTCGACTCGGGTCCTGTCTCTTATACACATCTGACGCTGCCGACGAATAGAGAGG
>CABSYH010000141.1:0-5210 GCA_902481965.1 uncultured Collinsella sp. | reverse complement strand
CGAGATTCCTCTACGTCTCGTGGGCTCGGAGATGTGTATAAGAGACAGCTCTACGACCGCGTGCGCCTGGATCACTTCCTGGGATTCCACAGTTACTTTAGTATCCCCGCAGGCAAGGCTTGCGCCGAAGGTCGCTGGTTGGCGGGACCGGGCAAGGACCTGTTCCAGACCGCTTATGACGAGCTGGGTCCGCTCAACTTTATCGCTGAGGACTTGGGCTATCTGACGCCCGGTGTTCGCGCCATGGCATCGACCTGCGGTTTCCCCGGCATGGACGTGCTGGAGTTTAGCGACTACGACGTTCGTTGCGGTGTGCATCCCACGCCCGGCAAGATTCTGTACACCTCGACGCACGACACGTCGACGCTCGCCGGCTGGTGTACGCGTTCCTTTGCGGGCGGCGATGAACCGAGCGGTGTTGAGGTGGCGGCCAAGCTGATGAGCGACGCGCTAGCAAGCGACGCTCCCCTGGTGATGATGCCGCTGCAGGACGTGCTGGGGCTGGGCGACGACGCACGCATGAACGTGCCGGGCGTGGCCACGGGCAACTGGACCTGGCAGGCTGACGAGGCGGACATTGCAGCCGCCGAGGGCAAAACCGCGCGGCTCCTGCGCAACAACCATAGATTCTGGGGCGAAGCGTGATAAAACCCCCGATATAGGGTACAGTTACAGACGTTTGAATTTTTGCGGGCAGAGTAATCTGCCCGCTTTGTGCTGAAAAGGAAGTATTATGGCACGCTATGATTACAAGTGCTCGAGCTGCGGCAACGTGTTTGAGGTTGAGCACCCCATGTCCGAGAGCCCCGAGGTCGTGTGCCCCAGCTGCGGCGCTCCTGCCGCCAAGACGTTTTCGGCCAGCGGTATTAAGTTCGAAGGCAGCGGTTTCTACAACACCGACCAGCGAAGTGGCGGCTCCAGCACCAGCGCCACCAGCGGCTGCTGCACCAACTGCCCGCATAGCCACTAGAAACCAAACAGCCCCGCGACCGACATCGATCGCGGGGCTGTTTCTTTAGCTACCCAGGCATCTCTATGAATTGCGGTGAAATAAGGACTGTTTGACAGGTAAAAGCCGCTATTCAATCCCTATTTCACCGCAACTTAGTAGTTACTTGCGGACCAGACGGGCGCAGAAGTGGCCGTCGTAGGAGTCGGCGTTTACCGGCACGCTTTGGAAGAGGCCTCGTTCGTTCTGACGTACGGAAACGAGCTTCTTGGCCTGATCGAACTCGGGCAGCTGCAGGATCTGTACTTCGGAGAGAGGTGCCAGGCTAAAGTCCGCGCCCTCGGGCGAAGCCAAAAACGCGTCCACCACCTGCGTGTTCTCCTCGTCGAAGACCGAGCACGTCGCATAGATGAGCTCGCCGCCGGCAGCCACGCGCGCAGCGGCTTCCCTGAGCATCGTCAGCTGCAGTTTGGGCAGCTCAACCGTCACATCCTTTTCGGTCAGTCGCCATGGAATCTCGGGATGACGACGCATGGTGCCGGTGCCCGAGCAAGGCGCATCGATAAAGACCGTGTCGAATTTAACCGACTCGCCAAGCATGGCATCAAACGATGTGAGTACCTCATTAAGCTCGCAGGCATCACCCGAAACCGTACGAACGCCCTGAATACCGGCCTTATGCAGGCGAGCGAGATTCAGATCGCACTTGCGATCATGCAGATCGAGCGCCGTATGCTGACGCTCATGGCCCGCGCGCTTGGCCTGGCACATCATCACATAGGTCTTGGTTCCGCGACCGGCACCAATCTCAAGGCAGCTTCCGGGGCGCGTGGCTGCCGTGGCGATGAGCTGGGCGTTGAGATCAGATGCCACCGCGGCAGCACGCTCAAACACACCCGAAGCAACGGTAACCTGGGCATCAACCGGGGCATGGCAGCCCGGGAAGACAGGCGCCACAAGCTGCGAGATATACGGATCGGGCTTGGTCGCAAAGGCGTTCTCATGCAGGGCCAGCGGCGCGGGGGCCAGATTACCGGCAAAGCTAAGCGCGCCCTCCGGTGTGTCAAACGAAGCCATAATACGAGCGCACAGCCAACGCGGCAGACCCATCAGGCGCGACAGACGAACCAAGCGTCGCTCAGACTCGTCTACATCGGACGCAGTGGCAAAGTCCTCAACGTTATCCGCAACCTTATGCAGCACGGCATTGGCCAAGCCGGCGGCGGACTTAGCACCGCTGCGCACCAGCTCAACACCCTGACTTACGGCAACGCGACCAGGCGTATGCAGGTAAAGCATCTCGAAGGCCGAGATACGAAGCGCCATGCGAACACGCGGAGCGACCTTTTTAGGCTTATCGAGAAACTGATCGAGCAGTTCGTCCAAAATACCCTGCGTGGCGGCAACACCCAGCGCCAAGCGGGTGGCAAAAGCGGAATCACGCTGGTCAATAGCCTTGGCCGATGCGCGAGAAGACAGCACGTCACGCGCATACATACCGCGGCGATCGGCCTCCATTAGCACATCGAGCGCAAGCTTGCGTGCGGGAGACAGCTTGCTCATGACAAAACACCCCACGAAAGATCGGCACCCTGCAGGCCAGCAGCCCAAGCAGAAGCAGCCATAGCGCGCTTACCATCAGGCTTAACCTCGAGCAGTTCAACCGCACCATCGGAAAGGCCAAGGAAAACACGCTTATTCTTAACGTCAACGCCGCCCTCGCCAAGCGAAACATCGGCCAGCGCAGCATCGAGCACACGCACGGTCTTGCCGGCAATTACACAACGGGCAGGCGCGGTATCGGACGAGGCAAGCACATGACGCACGCAATCAAGCGCCGCCATCTGAGGATCCAAACGCATCTCCTGCTTAGAAATCTTGGCAGCATGGGTAACAAGCGACTCATCCTGTTCAGTCCACACAGCGGTACCATCGGCAAGCGAAGGAAGCGTATCGGCAAGCAATTTACCGCCAAGCTCAGCAAGCTCCATGGTCAGCGCCTCAGCATGCTTACCGGCAACCGAGGTCGAGGCCTGCTCACAATAAGCGCCAGTATCCACGCCATGCCCAATACGCATAATGGAAACGCCAGCAACCTCATCACCAGCAAGAATGGCACGCTGAATAGGAGCAGCGCCACGCCAACGAGGCAGCAAGGACGCATGAACGTTCACAATACCAAGCGGCGCCATATGCAGCACCTCATCGGGCAAAATGCAACCATAGGCAGCCACACAGAAAATATCAGCCTGCGCGGCTTTGAGCGCCTCAACAACCTCAGGCGTCATACGATTAGCCTCAACAACCGGCAACCCCAGCTCAAGCGCCTTGGCCTTAACAGGAGACGGCTCAAGCTTCTTACCACGCCCACGAACAGCATCAGGACGAGTAACAACAAGCGCAATCTCATTCCCAGCCTCAACAAGCGAAACCAGCGAAGGCACAGCAAAATCAGGCGTACCCATAAACACAATACGCATAAAGGACGTCTCCCCTCAACCAAAGCCGAGACGGCTACAAAGAACAGCGGAAAGCCAAGAACCCAGCCCATCCGCAATAACAATTCAACAAGAACAAATATACCCAAAACCAAAGAAAGAGCCGCAATAAAAGCAGCTCCCTCTCAACAAAGACTATCAGCGAAGACGCCCCTCCCTGGCCCGACGGCACCCGGGCGAAAAGGAGCACGAAAACGCAGTCCCCTTCCGCCGCAGGGCTTAGGTTATTGCTCCACGCGCAGTTCCGCATGAGCCGAAGAGCACTTAATGTGCTCTTCGTGCGAGCAGGACTGTTTGAGCATGGAGCAAAACCTAAGCCCTGCGGCGGAAGGGGACGGTGGGACCTACTCCGTCTCGCCCGGTCGAGCGCCGCGAGCCAGGGCGTCCTGGTACTCCTTGACTGCCTTGAGCCTCTGCATGGGCTTCAGTCGCTCGAACATGGTATTGCCGTGCAGGTGATCGATCTCGTGCTGCAAGCACACGCAGAACAGATCGCCCGTGGCCTCATAGCGAATCAGGTTGGCGTCCAAGTCGTACGCCTCGACGACGACATGGTCGGGACGCTCGATTTCGCAGCTAATGCCAGGAATGGAAAGACAGCCCTCGCTAAAGGGCACCAGATGGTCGCTCTGCTCAACAATGACGGGATTGATAAGCACGTACGGGTCGTAGTCGTTTTTGTCGCTGTAATCGCAGTCGATGGTGACGAGCTGGATGAGCTCACCGATCTGCGGGGCAGCCAGGCCGCAACCGCCGTTGTCGAACATCATCTTCTTCATCTTCTCGGCAAGCGCCTCGATCGCCGGGGTGATCTCCTCGATGACGGCGCACTCCTGGCGCAGACGAGGGTCGGGCGACAGTACGATTCCGTTGGCTTCCATGGCCATCCTTTCGAGTTGTTACATCAAATCATAGGCATCGACGTCAACGCTCACGCTCACGCCGCGCGCGGAGCCCGCCTCTTTGAGGCAGGCGTCGATATCATCAGAGACATGGTACCCCACGGGCGACTTCACAAGCAGATGGAAGCGGTAACGGTCCTTGGCTCTCTCGATTACACACGAAGCAGGGCCCAGCACCTGCGGCACGGCACTCCCCGCCCGCAAAAAGTCGGGCGCGACGGCATGCCAGCGTCGCTTAAGAAGCTTTGCAATGCGCCCGATGTAGTCCTGCGCGTCGTCTCGGTTTGCCGACCACACCAAGATGTTGACCAGGCGAACAAACGGCGGGTACAGCGCGTCGCGTCGCTGATCAAGATCGTGGTCGGTAAAGATCGAACGGTCATGTTCAGCGACGGCGCGAATGACCGGATCCTCGGGCAGGTAGGTCTGGATGATCACCTCGCCGGGGCGATCACCACGACCGGCACGGCCGGCGACTTGCTCCAGCAGATCGTAGGCGCGCTCCCCTGCGCGAAAGTCGGGCAGCTTGAGGGCGAAGTCGGCATTGACCACGCCCACAAGCGTGACCTCGGGAAAGTCGAGGCCTTTTGCGATCATTTGGGTGCCCAGCAACACGGCGCAATCGGCGGCATCGAACTGCTCGAGCAGCTTTTTGTGCGCGTCCTTGCCGCGAGTGGAATCGGCATCCATGCGAATGATGGCGACGTCGTCGGGCAGCATCTGGTGCAGTGCGTCCTCGATCTGCTGAGTGCCCAGGCCCATTTTTGCCAGGTAGCGACTGCCACATTTGGGGCAACGGCTCGTGGCCGCCGGATAGGGCTGCACGCGCCAAGACGAACCGCATGTGTGACACTGCACCGT
>CABSYH010000140.1:0-5299 GCA_902481965.1 uncultured Collinsella sp. | reverse complement strand
CGAGATTCCTCTACGTCTCGTGGGCTCGGAGATGTGTATAAGAGACAGCCAAACAGCTCGTTACCATGGCGTTGATGTGCGCCTTGGGCGCCCTGTTTATGTACGTGCAGCTGCCCATTCTTCCTTCGGCGCCATTTTTGACGTATGACCCGTCGCTGGTGCCGGCGATGGTGTGCGGGTTTGCGTACGGCCCTGGTGCCGGCACTGCCGTCGCCGCCATGGCGATTGTCATCCATGCGCTCACTACGGGTGACTGGGTCGGCGCGCTTATGAACCTGGTTGCCACGCTGGGCTACATTCTGCCCGCGGCTATCGTCTACCAGAAGATGCATACCTATAAGGGTGCCGTGATTGGCCTGGTGCTCGGCGTTATTGCTGCTACGGCGTTGTCTATGGTCGCAAACCTTACCATTGGCGTATGGTTCTGGTATGGCTCGGTCGATGTGATCGCCCCACTCATGATTCCTGCCGTGCTGCCGTTCAACCTTATCAAGACCGTGCTCAACTCGGTGTTGACGCTCGCGGTGTACAAGGCGGTCTCTAATCTCATCACGCCCAAGAAGGACCAGGTCAAAGGCCGCGCATGATTGAGTGTCGGGGCATCTCATTTAGCTACGACGGCACTGCGAAAGCGCTCGACGGCATCGATCTGAACATCGAGGACGGGGAGTTTTTCTGCATCCTCGGTGGTAATGGGTCGGGCAAGTCGACGTTTGCCAAGCACCTGAATGCGCTGCTGCAGCCCGATGCCGGCACGGTGCGCATCGCTGGCATGGATGCGTCCGACCCCGAGCTGGTCTACGACATTCGCTCGACTGCGGGCATGGTATTCCAGAACCCGGATGATCAGCTGGTGGCGACGCTTGTCGAGGACGATGTTGCCTTTGGCCCCGAAAACTTGGGCGTGCCATCGGCCCAGATCGCGCAGCGTGTGCGGGATGTGCTGAAGGCCGTGGGCCTGGTGGGCTTTGAGCGCCACGAGACCCACGCGCTCTCGGGTGGCCAAAAGCAACGCGTGACGCTTGCCGGCGTGCTTGCCATGGAACCGCGCGTGCTCATATTGGACGAGGCTTCCTCGATGCTCGACCCGCGCGGCCGCAAGGGCCTCATGAAGGCTTGCCGCGCATTGCACGCTCGCGGCATGACCATCGTGATGATTACGCACTTTATGGAAGAGGCCGCCGAGGCCGATCGCGTTGCTGTCTTCCAAGCGGGCCGCGTTGCCATGCTCGGTACGCCCGAGGAAATTTTGACGCGGGCGGACGAACTTGCGCAGCTCAACCTGGATATGCCGGCGTCGTGCTGTCTGGGTAGGACACTTCGTGAGAAGGGCGTGCCCGTTTGCGCGCAGGTGCGTGAGGTGGATATGGTCGCCGAGATTGCGCAGGTTTATGCCGAGCGGAGCGGGGCGGACATCGCGGGGCAGCCTTCCGCATCCGATTCTCATGTGCTTGACAATGGATCCTCTGCAGCCGACGGGATAGCTGCGTCGGAGCCCGTTATCGAGATTTCGCACCTCTCGCATAGTTACTCGCTGAGCGCCCGCGAGCGCCGTCGCTGGCGCAAGCGCTCGGCCACTGCGGACGCATCGAGCAAACAGGCCCTTTGGGGCAACGATCCAAACAGCCCCTGGGCACTGCGCGATGTTTCGCTGACGGTGCGTCGCGGTGAGTTTCTGGGCCTGGCGGGTCATACCGGCTCGGGTAAATCAACGCTGGTTCAGCATCTCAACGGGTTGATTCGTCCGCAGGAGGGAAGCGTTTGCGCGCTGGGGCTCGACCTGTCAAACAAGAAAGACGCCGCCGCGGTTAAGGCTAAGGTCGGCGTGGTGTTTCAGTATCCCGAGCGCCAGTTATTTGCTGAGACCGTGGCGCAGGACGTGGCGTTTGGCCCGCGCAACCTTGGTCTGCCGCAAGACGAGGTTGCGCGCCGTGTCGCATCATCGCTTGCACGCGTGGGCCTCGACCTTGCCGCGATAGGCGACAAGAGCCCCTTTGAGCTTTCGGGCGGCCAGCAGCGGCGTGTGGCGTTTGCTGGCGTGCTTGCTATGGAGCCCGAGGTCCTAGTACTCGATGAGCCCATGGCAGGGCTCGATCCGGCTGCGCGCAGGGATTTCCTAGGGCTCATCGGTCGACTCCATCGCGAGGGTCTGACCGTTGTCATGGTTTCGCACAGCATGGATGACCTGGCAAATTGTTGTGACCGTATCGTTGTGATGAACGAGGGTGCGGTGTTTGCCGAGGGAACGCCCACGCAGGTTTTTGCGCACGCGAACGAGCTCAAGTCGATTGGCCTGGGCGTTCCCGCCGCCCAGCGCATGGCGCTGGCGCTCGTGCAAGCCGGTGTGCCGCTCCGCTGCGACAAGCTTTATACGGTTGGGGCGCTGGCCGACGAGCTGGCCGGCTTGCTGCTGGGCTGCGCGGACGGACCTTTGAGGGTTCCGTGTCAGGCCGGTTCCAAGATAGTCGCGCGAGAGGAGGAATGCTAATGGAGGCGTTCTCATTTGGCAGCTATTATCCCGGGGATAGCGCGGTGCATCGCCTGGATCCGCGCACTAAGTTGCTCCTAGGTTTCGCATTTCTGATCACCGTGCTCACCGTCGGAAGCTTCCGCGGGCTGGTTCCGGTTGCAATGTTTGTGGTTCTGGTCTATGTCGTGGCCCGGGTGCCGCTTCGCCGCGTCCTGTCATCGATGGCGCCGCTGCTGGCGATCGTCGTGGTGGTCGCGGTGCTCAACCTGTTTTCCGACCAGAGTGGCCGCACCCTGTGGCAGCTTGGCTTTTTGCAGGTGAGCGAGGGCTCGCTGCGTTCTGCGGCGTTTATGGCATGCCGTCTGACCCTGATGATGGCCGGCATGAGCGCCATTACACTCACCACGCCGACGCTCGACCTCACCGCGGGTTTTGAGCGCCTGCTCGCACCGCTTGCGCGTCTGGGGCTTCCGGCGCACGAGCTCGGCATGATTATGGGTATCGCGCTGCGCTTTATGCCGCAATTTGCCACCGAGATGAAACAGACGGCCGATGCGCAGGCAAGTCGCGGCGCGCGCGTGACGGGCGGTCCGCTCGGCGGTGTCCGTATGCTCGGCAGTGTGGCGATTCCGCTGTTCACCGGCGTGTTCCGTCATGCTGAGACGCTTTCGGCCGCCATGGATGCGCGCTGCTATCACGGCGAACAGGGACGCACGCGTCTGCATGCGCTTGCGTTTGGCCGCGGGGATGCACTGGCCGCGGTGGCGATGGCGCTGCTGGCGACATGCGTTGTCGTTATCAATCTTCAACTCGTCTAAGCTCGATTCGAGCGCAGGAAAGGGGTCTCTATGACCGACATCGATCGCACGGCTCAGCTCGAGCGCGCCTGCTCGTATCTCAGGCGCATTCCGGCGTGGTATCTTGCCACGACCGATGCGAGCGACGGGCATCAGCCCCGCGTGAGGCCGTTTTCGTTTGCCATGGTCGATGATGGCAAGCTGTGGTTTTGCACGTCGCGCGACAAGGACGTGTGGGCGGAGTTGAGCGCGAATCCCAAGTTTGAGGTATCGGGCTGGAAGCCGGGGGAGTGCTGGATTGTGTTAGCTGGCGAGGCCGCGCTCGAGGACGATGCATTCGTGAGCGACAAGGTGCGCCAAGCGGGCTTTAAGCACATGGTGGGCATTGGCGAGCAACACGATAGCGCCAACGACGGCCGCCTTGCATTCTTCTCGGTCCGCAACATCGCCGCACGGTTCTGCGATATCGACGGCAGCGAAGAGCGCCTCGAGCTCTAACCTTAGGGCAGCTAATTTGGGACGGGGCTATTTTAGCTACCCTGGGCACATGGGATGATTTTTCTGGGACGGGGATAAAAAATCATTGGGTGCAGAATGATTTTTTTATCCCCGTCCCAGAAAAATCATCCCAAAATTGCGAGCGTCAGGAGGACACATGGACGGATTGAATACGGTGCTGGAGTATCTGACGTCGGTGCCGGCGTGGTATCTGGCGACGAGCGTGGGCGGGCAGCCGCATGTGCGTCCGTTCTCGTTTGCGCAGATTCAGGACGGCAAGCTGTGGTTTGTGACGGCGCGCACCAAAGATGTGTGGCAGGAGCTGCTGCAAAACCAGCGCTTTGAGGCCACGAGTTGGTGGCCGGGCCATGGTTGGTTGATCCTGCGCGGGCGTGCGGGGCTGGAAGACCGGGCTTCGAGCGAAATGCGCGAGGCCGGATGGAAGCATCTTGAGCGCTTGAGCGAGCACTATGAGGGGCCTAACTACCCCGCGCTCGTCTTCTTTAGCGTCGAGGATCCCGAGGCATTTATCTGCAATCATGACGAATGGGTGCCGGTTGAGCTCTAGCCAGCTGGCTCATCCTAACAACTTAGTTTTCGCATGGGCGGACCCCGTGTTGCCTGGCACCGTAAGGAGTGCCGGTCAATACGGGGCCCACTCTATTTGTCAATTCCTTCAAGCGAATGTGTCGGGAATGTTTCAATGCATGAACATGCAAGCTATTTACGTATTCATGCATCTTTTGGTGCTAAAGTTTCAACCCATCTCATAACGACTGCTGCGAAATGCGCATCGGTGCATAAATCGCAGACAAGGAGTCTGATATGTCTTTGAAGGTTGGAATCGTCGGCGCGGCTGGATATGCCGGAGCCGAGCTCATTCGCCTCGTACTCGGCCATCCCGAGTTTGAACTTGTTGCCATTACGTCCAACGCCGATGCCGGCCAGCCGCTGTCCGCGGTGTATTCGAGCTTTGCTGGCGTGAGCGATCTGGTTTTCACCACGCATGATGCCCCCGAGCTCAAGAGCTGCGATGCGGTTTTTCTTGCCGTGCCGCACACGGCTGCCATGGCGCAGGTGCCCGCGCTCCTTGCCGCGGGCGTTTCCTGCTTTGATCTTTCGGCCGATTACCGTCTGAGCGACCCGTCCGTCTTTGAGGCATGGTATGCCGCCGAGCACACGAGCCCCGAGCTGCTCAAGACCCGCGCTTTTGGCCTGCCCGAGCTGTTCTGCCAGGACTTAGAGACCGCTGCTTCCAGCCATGCCGCCGGAAAGCCCGTTTTGGTCGCTTGCGCCGGCTGCTATCCTACCGCAACGAGCCTCGCTGCCGCTCCTGCCGTGCGTGCGGGCTGGATGGCAGAGAACGGGCCCGTAATCGTCGATGCCATTAGTGGCGTGACGGGCGCCGGTAAGTCCTGCAACGCTCGCACCCATTTTTGTAGCGCAGACGAGAACTTAGAGGCCTATGGCGTAGGCAAACATCGCCACACACCAGAAATCTGTCTCTTATACACATCTCCGAGCCCACGAGACG